>JBEKRJ010000019.1:0-17558 GCA_049518835.1 Solirubrobacteraceae bacterium | reverse complement strand
CCATGCCGGCGGGATCGGGCTCGACCTGTGGTCCGTCGCCTACGTGGCGATCGTCGCCGTGCTCGCCACGCTCGCCTTCGCCCGGCGCGACCTGTAGCCGCGGCGGGTCAGGTCAGGTGCGGCTCGGCTCGCGCTCGCGCTCGTCGATGCCGTCGTCGAGGATCGGCTCGTCGGCTCCTGCCGTGGCCCCGTGGCCCTCGATGTTGATGTGCGGCAGGCGGGCGTCGAGCGCGGCCGGCAGCCGCCACGTGACCGGGCCCAGCAGCTCGAGCACCGAGGGCAGCAGCACGCAGCGCACGACGAGCGCGTCGAGGAACACGGCGGCGGCCAGCCCGAAGCCGAACTCCTTGATCGCCCGCTCGTCGCCGAGCATGAACGACAGGAACACGCACACCATGATCGCCGCGGCCGCGCTGATCACCCGCCCGGTGAAGGCGATCCCGTCGACCACCGCCCGCGAGGCGTCCTGGCGGCGCACCCACTCCTCGCGCACGCGGCTGATCAGGAACACCTCGTAGTCCATCGACAGGCCGAACACGACCGCGAACATCAGCACCGGAACCCACGGCTCGACCGGTCCCTTCTGGATCCCGAGCGGGCCGGCGAGAAAGCCGTCCTGGAACACGACGACGGTCGCGCCGAGCGCGCCGCCGATGCTCAGCAGGTTCATCACGGCCGCCTGCAGCGGGATCACCAGCGAGCGGAAGATCACGAACAGGAGCAGCGCCGACAGCACGACGACGATCGCGATGAACAGCGGCAGCTTGCTCGACAACACGTTTGCGAAGTCGATCGATCCCGCGGTGAAGCCCCCAACCAGGACCGGGGCGCCGGCCTTACGCTCCAGCGGCGGCAGCACGGTCGTGCGCAGGTGGTTGACGAGATCGGTGGTCGCCTGGGCCTGCGGCGCCGACGCCGGGTAGGCCTCCATCACGGCGAGCCTCCCCGAGGGGCTGATCCGGGGCGTGGTCACCGCGACGACGTCGGGAGTCGACGTGACCGCGGCTCTGAGCGACGGCAGCGAGGCGGTCGCATCGGGGCCGGGGAGCTCGGCGACGATCGTCAGCGGGCCGTTGAAGCCCGCGCCGAAGCCGTCGGCGAGGAGGTAGAACGCAGCGTGGGTGCTGGTGTTGGCGGGGTCGTTGCCGGCGTCGGAGTTGTCGAGCCGCAGCGCGGTCACGGGCCCGATGAAAGCCAGGATCACCACCAGCGCGACCAGCGCCAGCGGCCACGGCCGCGACTGCACGGTCAAGCTCCAGCGCCGCCACAGCGACCCGCGCGGTGGCTTGGCCGCTGCGGCCCGACGCCGGGCGGCGCGCGTCGGCGCGACCAGGCGCGCCCCGAACCGCGACAGCAGCGCCGGCAGCAGCGTCAGCGACGCGAGCATCACCAGCAGCACCGCGAGCACGGACGCCACCGCGAGCCCGTACAGGAAGCCGACGCCGGTGGCGAACATGCCCAGCAGTGCGATCACGACGGTCGTCCCGGCGAGCAGGATCGCCCGCCCCGAGGTGTCCATCGCCTCGAGTGCCGCTGCGCGCACGTCTCGCAGCCGCTCGTGGCTCTCGCGAAAGCGCGTGACGATGAACAGCGAATAGTCGACGCCGACGCCGAGGCCGATCATCAGCGCCAGGTCCGTCGAGACGTTGGGGATCGAGAGCACGTGCGTGCCGAGGCCGATCGCCGCCACGCCCGTGATCAGACCCAGCCCGGCGGTCACCAGCGGCATCCCGGCCGCGGTCAGCGAGCCGAACGTGATCAGCAGGATCACGAGCGCGGTGATCACGCCGACGAACGTCGCGGGGCCGATGTTGAACCCCTCCGCGTTCTCGATCACCTGGCCGCCGGCCGCAAGCTTGAGCCCGGGCACTTTGATCGCCCCGATCGCGTTCAGCACCGGCTTGCCGGTGTCGTTGGCGAGCAGGTTGGCGCGCTTGTCGTAGTTGATCGAGGCAAACGCGGTCTTGCGGTCGCGGGACACCTGGACGGCGCCGCGCGCGCTGTAGGGGCTGATCACGGACACCACGTGCGCCATCGTCCTGACGCGGGCCAGCAGCGAGGTGATCGTGTTGCGCACCGCCGGTGAATCGACCGTGCCCTGGGAGGTGTGGTAGACGACCGTGTCGAGGTCACCGCTCTGGGTGGTGAACTCGCGCGACAGGAGGTTGAGCGCCTTCTGGGACTCGGTCCCGGGAAGCGTGAAGTTCGTCGAGTAGTTGCGCCCGGCGGCCCCGGCGAGAACGGTTGCGACGACCGCGATCGCGATCCACGCGATCACGACCCTGCCGCGATGTGCAATGCACCAGCGTGCGAGCCCGAGCATGGCTTAGCTCCCTGTCGTTTGCAGACCTCGGTTTGGTGTCCCTGCTAGCCCGAACGCGCGCCCGCGGCGCGCAGCCAGCTGCTCGGAAGGACTTTAGCCAACCCTATGCGCGTGCTTTTTCTCACGCTTACTGCCTACGCCATCGGCGCCGGCGCCGGCGCGCCGTCAGTCCCTGCTCGCGATGGCGATGCCCGTACGGAGCCTTGAAACCCGGGCCGAAGCGGAAGTAGCTGACCCCGAGGTGCTGCGTCTCCAGGTGCTTGCGCCCGAAGCGCGCCTCGATCTCCGGCCCCCGGTTGGCGGCGCTGTCCTCGAGCTCCTTGAGGTTCTTGAGCGTAAAGTCGGTCACAGCGACAGTCTACGTTCGCCTCGACACGCGTGGTGGCGGCGCCCGCGTGCAACCCGGATAATCGCGGCCGATGACCGCGACGATGACCGAGCTGATCCTCGACCGTGCCCCGAGTGCGGTGATCTCGATCGACGAACGGGGCGTGGTCACGTATTGGAACCCGAGCGCGGAGCGGACCTTCGGGATCGCGCGCGAGCAAGCGATCGGCCGGCCGGTGAGCGAGCTGATCATCCCCGAGCGGCTGCGCGCCGCGCACCTCGCTGGGATCGCGCGCTTTCTCGCCGACGGCACCGGGCGGTTGCTCGACCGCAGCGTGCAGATGCCGGCGGCGCGAGCCGACGGGACCGAGTTCCCGGTGCAGATCACGATCTCGGCGGTATCGGAGGGCGGCGGCTGGGCGTTTCATGCGTTCGTCCAGGACATCTCACAGCGCGTCGAGGCCGAGCGCGAGCGCGAGCGCCTCGTGGTTGAGTTGCGACAGGCCCTGCACGGCAGCCAGCGGCGCTTTGACGCGATCGTCGGCTCGCTCGGCGATCCGGTGACGATCCGCGATCGCCAGGACCGGATCGTGTACGCCAACCAGTCCGCGCTGGCCTATCTCGGGTTCACGTCGTGGGAGCAGCTGCGCAGCACGCCGCCGGCGCAGATCATGGCCGACTATCTCGTCTCGGGCGAGGACGGGCGTGAGGTCGTGATGGACGACATCCCGTCGGTGCGGATCCTGCGCGGCGAGCCGGCCCAACCGCTGCTGATCCGAACCGTCCACCGGCGCACCGGCAAGCAGGCCTGGCAGCTGCTGAAGGCCGCGCCGCTACTGGACGACGCGGGCGAGGTCGAGGCGACGATCCTGATCATCGAGAATGTCAGCGAGCAGAAGCGCGCCGAGCGCCAGGTCGCGTTCCTGGCCCAGGCAAGCGACGTGCTGGCGTCCTCGCTCGACTACGAGCAGACGCTCCGCAACGTCGCCCGGCTTGCGGTGCCCGACATCGCCGACTGGTGCGCGGTCGATCTGGTCGACGAGGAAGGGGAGCGCCGGCAGGTCGCGATCGCGCACGTCGACGCCGATCGGATCAAGCTCGCCGAGCAGCTGCGCAGCTATGAGCCCCTGCGGCTGGACCCCGGGCGCGGCGTGGGCCTGGTGCTACGCACGGGCGAGCCGCTGCGCTACCCGGAGATCACCGACGAGCAACTGATCGCGGCGGCTGTCGACGAGCGCCATCTGGGGCTGTTGCGCGCGGCTGGGCCGCGGTCCGCAGCAGTCGTCCCGATGCGCCTCGGCAAGCGCATCTTGGGCGCGATGACGCTCGTCAGCGCCGAATCCGGCCGCGTGCTGGACGAGCTCGATCTCGAGCTCGCACAGCAGGTCGCAGCGCGCGCCGCGGTCGCGATCGAGAACTCGCGCCTGTACAGCGAACGGTCATCGATCGCGCACATGCTGCAGCAGAGCCTGCTGCCCGAGCAGCTACCCGAGATTCCCGGATACGAGCTCGCGAGCGTCTACATTCCGGCGTTCGAGAGCAACGAGGTCGGCGGCGACTTCTATGACGTGTGGGAGCTCGAGGACTGCTGGATGATGGTGATCGGCGACGTCACCGGCAAGGGCGTCGAGGCGGCGGCGCTGACCGCGCTCGTGCGCCACTCGATCCGTGTTGCGTCGGAGTACGAACGGACTCCGGCAGGGCTGCTCGCGCGCGTCGATGCGATCCTCAAGAAGCAGCGCGGGCGCTCGCTGTGCACCGCGCTGTGCGTCCGGCTCGATCGCGATCGCGTCACGATCGCCGCGGGCGGCCATCCGCTGCCGCTGTACATCGGCGCCGAGGGCGTCAGCTGGGTCGGCGAGCACGGCCCGCTGCTGGGCGGCTTCGCGGACGTACGCTGGCGCGACGTGTCGCTCGAGCTCGAGCCCGGCGGCGTGCTCGTGACCTACACCGACGGCGTCACCGATGCAGTCGGCGAGGGGGGAACGCGCTACGGGCCACGGCGCCTGTGCCGGACGTTGAGCGAGTGCGGCGGCGTCTCCGCGGCCGGCGTGATCGAGTGCCTGACGGCAGCGTTGAGCGAGTTCCAGATCGGCGCCCACGCCGACGACACGGCGGCGCTCGTGCTGCGCCGCTCGCCGGCGGGCGCTCGGCATGACCTGATCGCGACGCGCGAAGGCGACCGCCGCGCCGCGCGGCGCGACGTGACGGAGCCGGGGTAGCCCGTGGTTCGGCCGGCGAGGTTCGACGTCACCGTGGATGCCGGCGAGCGCGCGACGACCGTGTCGGTGGTCGGCGAGCTCGACATGAAGACGGCCGTGGTGCTCGCCCAGCGGCTCGACCAGCTGCCGTTGGCGACGGTCACGAGCCTGACGGTCGACCTGCGCGAGCTCGCGTTCATGGACTCCTCCGGGCTGCGCCTGCTGATCGAGCTGCACGACCGCTCGCGACAAGAGGGCTGGCGGCTGGCGCTGATCGCGCCCGAGCATGAGCCGGCGGCGATCGTGCTTCGAGCGACGGGAGCCGATCTCGCCCTGCCGTTCGAGCCCGCCTGATGTCGCTGTCCACCGAAGCTCACGATCGTGGGGAGGCGCCGGTCCTGAGCATGGCGCTCGCGCCCGGTCCGGAGGCGCCGTCGCTGGCCAGGGCGGCGATCAGCGGCTTCGCCGGCGACGCCGCCGTCGACCTGAGGACGGTCGGGACGGTGAAGCTGCTGGTGTCCGAGCTTGTCACCAACGCCGTGGTTCACCCGGTCGTCCAGCCGCCCGCCGAGATCCGGCTGGTTGCCCGCATCGACCCGGGGGTGCTCCGCGTCGAGGTCACCGATCGCGGCGACGGCTTTACGCCCCGGCCACGCGACGACGCCCGCGCTGACCGCGGCTACGGGCTCTATCTGCTCGACAAGGTGGCGGCGCGCTGGGGGGTCGACCGGCTCAGCGGCACGACGGTCTGGTTCGAGCTGGCGCTGCCGGCGCGGTGAGCGCGCGCGCGTCGCGCGGCGGGTGCGTAGAGAATCTCCAAGGAGCCTATGAAGTGACGATCAGGATGATCCCGACGATCACCAGCGCGGCGGCGAGGGCGGTGTTGACGACCAGGTAGAAGCGGGGACTCCGGCGCCGGTACAGGGCCCTGGTCCGCCCGCGGGCGGTCTGGCGGCCGGCCTGGTTGACGGCGGTCGCGCGGTCGGCGTAGAAGCGCCTGAACGCCAGGTGCACGACGCCGATCACGACGAACACGATTCCGATCACGGCGTTGCTGTGACCCTGTGCCGCGATCTGCAACATGCGCCGATGCTATCGGGGCCACCGGCCGGCGCCCGCTAAGCTCTCGAGCGGTGGCGCACCACGGCAGACGATCTTTCGCGCGCAGCGCGGTCGTGTTGGCGATGCTGCTGACCGGGCTGGCGGCGGCCGGCTGTGGCTCGGCCTCGCACTACGTCGGCGGCGTCGTCGCGCACAAGGTCGCCAACCATCTCGCCAAGACGCCGACTGCCAAGCGGCGCGTCAGCCAGGCGTACTGCGCCTACAGCGTCTACCGGGCCTTCCACGACGTCACGCACCATCACCTGATCTTCGGCGCGCTCAACGCACGCCAAGCGGTGATCAACTGCGAAGCGGGCTTCTCCAAGAGCAAGCGCTGAAGCCGCGTGCAGGCGCTGCGGCGGACGAGCCGCAACCGCGCCGAGGTGCTGCTGGCTGCGATCGGTGCCATGACTTCGCCCCTACGTGACCGTTATCGGCCGCCTCGAGCGGTCGGCGTCGACCGCGCGCAGCCCCGACAGGCTCGCCAGGCCGTTTGTGGCATCGACGAGCTCGTCGAGCTCGGTGAGCAGCGCCGCGGCGTCGCGATCGGGCGCAGACGACTCGAACGCCGTGTAGCCGGAGCGCAGGTCGGGCAGGGCCGTCGCGTACGCGTCCTGCGCCTGGCGCAGCGTCTGCGCGATGACCTCGAGCTCGCGATCGAGGTCCATTGCCAGTGGCGCCAGTGCCGGCAGCGGGGGCCGGTGGCGCTGCTCCTCGAGATCGAGCCGGAGCACGTGCGCGGCCTGGGTCAGCCGGCGCGTCGCGGCGAGGCTGCCCTGGCTCTGCGCGGCGTCGATGCGTCGCGTCTGCGGTTCGGCGAGCGAGCGCGCGACGGTCGCCTCGGCGTTGATCCGCGCCAGCCGGGCAGCACGCGACAACCGCCGCAGCTGCGCTTCGGGCGGGGGCTGGTGAGCGTCGCTGCCGTCGATCTCGGCGGCCAGCACGGCCTTCACATAAGCGCGTTGCGCATCGACCAAGTCGGCCAGCGACTGGCGCGCCGGCGTGCGCGACCACGTTGGCCACAGCGCGTATGCGAGCAGCCCGAGCGCTCCGCCCACGAGCGTG
This sequence comes from Solirubrobacteraceae bacterium, assembly GCA_049518835.1. GTDB lineage: Bacteria > Actinomycetota > Thermoleophilia > Solirubrobacterales > Solirubrobacteraceae > Palsa-465. The sequence continues at coordinate 10,541 of JBEKRJ010000019.1, read as the reverse complement.
TCGAGTAGGCGTGCGGTGACGGTCGTGAACGTGTCGGGAGCAATCACGTTGAGCAGCAGCACGACCAGGGCAGTGATGAACCCAAAGCCGACGGCAAAGCTCGCCGGGAACGTCGCATACCCCGCCCACGCGACCAGCCCGACGATCGCGACCGTGGCTGGGCTGCCGGGGTGCAGCGTGACCGCGATTGCGCCCGCGAGCGCTACGCCGAGACACGTCCCGAGCGCCCGTTCGGCCCCACGCGTGAAGGTGGCGCCGAACTCCGGACGCAGGACCGTCGCCGCCGCCACGACCATCCAGTAGCTGCGCTGCAGCGGTAGCTGACGCGACGCCAGCTCCGCCACCGTGACGACGACCGCCAGCCGCACCGCATGCCGTCCGACCGGCGACTGCAGGCTCGCCGTTGCCCGCAGCTGCCCGAGATCCGGCCGCAGGCGCTTGAGCGGCCGAACCGTGCGCGGACGCGGGCGACGGCTGCGTAGCCCGCTGGCCGCACCGGCGGCTGGCGCCATCGTGGCAACTGCGCGCAGCTGGCCGGAGAGGGCCGCGAGCCGTCGCGCGAGGTGATGCTCGTAGGACTGCGCCAGCGCCGAGGGCTCAGCCGGCGAGGCGCCGCATCGCCGGTCGACTCGCTGCTTGACCTCATGGCTGTGCTTGGCGACATGCTGACCGAGCGCCACCGCGGACTGCGGATCGCCCTCGATCGCCCGCGCCGCGTGGTCCAGGCTCGCGGCGGTCAGCTGCATCAGCGCTGTGGCGCGGTCGCCCGGGCCGCCGTCGACACGGGCGCGCCGGCGCTGCCTGAGCAAGGTGTGGATCGCGCTCAAGGCGACGCGCATCCGATGCCCCTCGTCGACCAGGCTGCGCAGCGTCATCAGCGCCGGGTCTCCGAACAAAGTCGGGGAAGCCAGCGTGTCCTGTGCGGCGTCGAGCGCGACCGCCGCCGGCAGCGTCGAGGCCTCCGGCGGGGCTGCGGCGAGCGCCGACAGCGCCCGGTACGCGGTCGCCGTCGCGGCTCGCTGCGCGCGCAGCGGCGGCGGCCAGCGGACGATGCTCTGAAACGCGACTTGCGCGCCGCCGCCGGCGAGCACGAGCGCGGCGAGTCCCAGGGCCGCCGAGGCGGGCTGGCTGAAGCGGCCGAATACGACGATCGCGATGATCGCCTGCGTGCCGATCACGCCACCCCGGTTGCCGGCCGCGACCAGCAGGCCGCCGAGCAGCGACCAGGTGCACAGCAGCGCGAGGTGGAGCAGGGGCAGCGAGCCCGTCACGCTGCCGACGAACGTCGAGCTCGCCATCACGACCGCGTCGGTCGCCATCAGCACCAGCGGCGGCCGGCCTCCTGACGTCCGCCACGCGATCCCGACCAGCATCGCGCCAGCCCCCATCGTCACGCCGGCGACCGGGTCCCAGGCGATGATCCCGACGGCGAGCACGGCCGCGACGGGAATCGCCGCCAGCAGCCCAGCCGGGATCGAGACCGCGCTGCGGTCAAAGCGAGCCGCCTGGCGAACGGCCGTCCTGACCGCGCCCCGCTGTAGCTGCTCAGGCAGTCGTCAACCCTTGGTCACGCCGCAGCTCGAGCACTTGCAGCGCGATCGCGATCCCCGCCCGCATCGCCGCGCGCGTGGCGGGCGTTTCGCGACCACTCACGGCTACTGTGACTGCAAGCCTCGCACCAGCTCCAGCGCGGCCCGCCGGTCGGGGACCTCGAGCGTGTCGCAGGCACGCGACAGATCGCCGGCGACCGCGTCGGGTTCGATCCCGAGCCGGAGCGCCACCTCGTCGTCAGAGCGCCCGCCGGCGAGCAGCTCGAGCACCTGCCACTCGCGGTCTGAGAGCAGCGAGCCGCGGCCGTTGGCGAGTCCCATCCGCCGCAGGCCGACGCGCTCCTCGTTGAGCAGGTCTCGGACCGCTCGTGTCGACATCGGCGTCTCACCGGCGACGGTCTTGCGGACTGCGTCCGTGATCGCGGCGAGGTCCTCATCCTTGTAGACGTACCCGGAGGCGCCTTGGCGCAACGCGTCGCGGACATCCTCGCCCGCCTCGGAGCCGGTCAGCATCAGGATCTTCGTGCTGGGCACGTCGCGCGCGATCTCGCGCACGGCGCGGATCCCGCCGCCCTTGGGCATCATCACGTCAAGGACGCAGACGTCGGGCTGCTGGGCAGTGGCGAGCTGCACCGCTGCATCGCCGTCGGCGGCTTCGGCGCAAACCTCGAACCCCGCATGCTCGAGCGCGGTCCGGATCCCAAATCGAGTCACAGCGCTGTCGTCCGCGATCAGCACCCTCACCTTGCTGCCCTCTGGGGCCACGGCGATAAATGTACTCCGCTGCCAGCGCTCACGGACGATCCGAGCTGCGCAGGCGCGCGAGCTCCCCGGCCAGCACGTCGAGGGTCTCCTGCAACGTGCCCCGCAGCGCTCCGACGTCGCCGCGGGCCGCGTCGACCTCGCCGGCGCGCAGCCGCGCCTCGAGACGGGCGCACAAGCCGCTCAGCCGCATCGCGCCGACGCTCGCGGCGCTGGACTTCAGCGCGTGGGCGCCGCGCCGCGCCTCCTCGAGGTCGTCGGCCGCGAGTCCTCGCAGCACCGTGTCGACGAGCTGCGGCGCCTCTCCGACGAAGATCTCGATCAGCTGCCCGGCGGGCGCGAGGTCGCCGAACAGCTCGACCAGCCGGTCGATCACCTCGACGTCGAACACCGGCTCGGGCTGCTCGTTTGTCATCCGCAGCGGGGACCAGGCTAGGTCGGCTGGCGCTGGCGCTGGCGCTGGCGCTGGCGAGCGGCGCCGGCTCGGCCGAGGGCGTCGACCAGCTCGTCGTATTTGATCGGCTTGGAGACGTAGTCGTCCATCCCCGCCTCCAGGCACGCCTCGCGGTCGCCCTGCAACGCGTTGGCCGTCACGCCGACGATGTACGGCTGCGCGGCTCGCGCGTCCTCGCGAATCCGCCGGGCGGCCGTCAAGCCGTCCATCTCGGGCATCAGCACGTCCATCAGGACGACATCATATGGCTGTCGCTGCACCGCCTCGACCGCCTCGGCGCCGTTGGCGACGATCTCGCCGCGGCTGCCGAGCTTCTGCAGCAACAGCGCGATCAGCTGCTGGTTGACCGCGTTGTCCTCGGCGACGAGGATTCGCAGCCCTGCCAGGTCGGCTGGCTGCTGGGCCGCCGGCGTCGACTGTGGCCGCGCCGCACGCGCCGTCGGTTGACCGGCGACGACGTCGATCACCGTCTCGTGCAGCAGCGACGGGCGAATCGGCTTGGTCAGGAAGGCGGCGAAGTCCCGTGCACCGGCGCGGTCTTCGGGGCGTCGCCCCAGCGAGGTGAGGATCACGATCGGCGGTGGCTCGATCCCGTCCAAGGTCCGGATCCGCCGGGCCAGCTGGGCGCCGTCCATGCCGGGCATCTGCATGTCGAGCAGCGCGAGGTCGAAGCGGGCGCCGTCGCGGATCCATTCCAGCGCGGTCTGCGGCAACTCCGTGTCAATCGGCTCCATGCCCCAGGACCGAGTCTGGCGGCGAAGGATCTCGCGGCTGGTGGCGTTGTCGTCGACGATCAACACTCGCTTGCCCACCAGCTGAGGCCCCTCCCGCTTGCGCGACCCGGGATCGAACCCGACCGCCTCCTCCATCACGACGGTGAAGTGAAACGTCGAGCCGCGACCCGGGTCGCTCTGCACCCAGATCTCGCCCCCCATCAGCGACACCAGCCGCTTGCAGATCGCCAGGCCGAGCCCGGTGCCGCCATAGCGGCGGGTGGTCGACGCGTCGACCTGGGTGAAGGACTCGAAGATCCCGTCCAGACGCGCGGGATCAATCCCGATCCCCGTGTCACGCACCGCGAACGAGAGGCGGTGCGCCGCCTGCCCGGCGCCCGTCGTCGCCGGCTGCGCCTCGACCGCGACGACCACCTCGCCCTCCTCGGTGAACTTGACCGCGTTGCCGGCGAGGTTGACAATCACCTGCCGCAGGCGGGTGCTGTCGCCGACCACCGCGCCTGGCACCTCCGGTCCGGCCATGTAGGCGAGCTCCAGCCCTTTTTCCCCCGCTCGCATCGCGACCAGATCGAGCGCCGACTCGATGCACTCGCCGAGGTCGAACGGCTGATGCTCGAGCTCGAGGCGCTCGGCCTCGATCTTGGAGAAGTCCAGGATGTCGTTGATCAGCGCCAGCAGTGCGTCGCCGCTGTCGCGGATCACTTCGGCGAAATGCTGCTGGTCGCGCGAAAGCTCGGTGTCGAGCAGCAGCCCGGTCATTCCGATCACCGCGTTCATCGGCGTGCGGATCTCGTGGCTCATCGCCGCCAGGAACGCGCTCTTGGCCTGATTGGCAGTCTCCGCGGCTTCCTTGGAGCGCTCCAGCGCCTGCCCGTCACGCGTGCGCTCGATCACCCGGCCGAGCTGGGTCGCGACGGTGGCCATCATCGCCCCGAGGCTCTCGTCCGCGTTGCGGTTCTCGCCAGACAGGAACTCCAGCACGGCGACGGTCTCGCGGCCGACCGAGACGGGAAACGCCACGACCACGCCCGCGCTGCCACCGTCGCCGGCGCGTAGCGGCGACGACGACGCGGCGCCGGAGCGCCGCACCGTTTCAGCCAGCTCGTCGGCGCCAGACCAGCTCGTGCGTCCGCCGCCGGCGTCCAGCGCCTGCGTGGGCACCAGCCGCCCGCTGCCTTGCTCGTCGACCACGTACGCGCGGCCTCCCGCCCACCCGGCGTGCGCGCACGCGAGCTCGAGGATCCTGGTCGTCGCCTCGTCGAGCGTGGCGGCCTCGTTGGCGGCGACGGCAACCTCCTGCAGCAACTGGAGCGAGTCGGTGCGCTCCTGCAGCTCGCACGTTCGCTGACGCACGGTCGCCTCGATGCCCGCGTAGCTGTCCTGCAAGCGCTCGGCCATCGTGTTGAAGGCCAGCGCCAGCGTCGAGACCTCGTCGCGGCTGCGAACGTGGGCTCGGCGCGTGAGGTCGCCCTTGGCCAGCGCGCCGGCGGCTGCCGCCACGGCGCGGACGTCGTGCGCGATCCGCTGCGCCAAGAACAGCGCCAACAGCACGATCGCGACCGAGCCGCCGACGATCAGCCCGACCGTGGCGTTGCCGCCGTTGCTTGACTTGGCCTGGCCCACGAGCGTGTTCTCGAGCGCGAGCAGCCTCGTCCAAAGCGTGCGGTTGGCCTCCAGGGCGGCGCTGACCGCGGCGCCGGCCGCGACCGGCGCCGGCGATCCTCCGGCGCGCGCAACGGCAAGCGCCGCGACGTCGTCGCCCGCGCTGCGGACCTTGCCGAGCTGCCGGGCGAGCGTCGCGGCGGCGCTCATCGGGCGCAGCGCGGCGACCGCTCGCCCGACGCTTGCCTCGAGCGCGGTCAAGCGGTCGCCAAAGAGCGCGTCGTCGCCGTCGCGGTGCACGCGCGCGGATCCGGACGGCGGCTGCGGCGCCGGCGACTCGAGGTCGCCGCCGATCGTGATCAGAGCTGCCGTCAGCGGCGGCTCGCGCGCCAACAGCGCGTCCATCGCGTAGTACGCGGCCGCAGTCGGCGCGAGCACCAGTTCCGACGTGTCGCCGACATGTGACGTGAGCGCGAGGATCCCGTCGATCAGCGCCCCGTAGTCGTTCGCTGCGCCGGCGCGCGCCAGATTCCACTCGCTGTGCAGCAGCGACGGTTCGCTTGGATCGACCTGCAGCGCGGTGCCCCACTGTCGCGTCGAAGACTGCAGGTTGGTGAAGTCGTGGTCGACATCGAGGGATGCGGCTGTGAGCGCGGCGCCGTTGCCGGCCGGGACGCCGGTCGCTGCAAGTACGCGGTAGTTGCCGATGTCAACCAGCAGGTCGCTCAGCGGGCCCAGGTACATGACGCCGAAGCTCTGCTGGTTGGCCTGGTCGCGCTTGGTGCGGCGGTCGTGGAGCAGCAACCTCGTGGTCTGGAACAAGGGCACGCCGAACGCGACGCAGATCAGCAGCAGCTTGTGCCAGATCCGCGGCTGGAACTTCATCTGTCAAACCCCAAGAGCCAGATCGCGATCAGCAGAGCGTGATTCTACGTCGACCAGCGCTACGCGCCCGCGCGCGCAGTAGGCCGGCGGTCAAGCGGCGCCGGCCTGCTAGGTGGTCATGCGACGCCGGCCTTGCGGCCGCGCATGACCCCCGCGTGGCGGTGCGCTGGCGCGCGCCGGCGCGGCCCACCCGCCGGCACGGTCAGCACGATCCTCGTTCCGCGTCCCGGCGAGGACTCGATCGTCAGCGCCCCTCCGAGCTCACGCGCCCGCTCGCTCATGCTCAGCAGGCCGAACCCGCCGTCCTTGGAGAACGTGACGCGACCGGGCGCAAAGCCGCTGCCGTCGTCGCGGACGCCCAGCATCACGGTGCCCGCGACGACGCCCAACGAGACCTCGAGCCTGGTCGCGCGCGCGTGCCGGGCAGCGTTGGAGATCGCCTCCTGAAGGATCGACAGCAGGCCGTGCTCGAGCTCGGGCGGCGCAACCGCGTCGCCGGTCACGTCGAACTCGAGGTCGAGTCCGGCCCGCAGCGCGAGCGCCCGCGCGCGGTGCTCGACGGCGCCGGCGAGTGTGTGCGACGCCGACCTTTGCAGGCCGTAGATGGTGCAGCGCGAGCCGTCGAGCGCGCTCGCCGCAGCCGAGCCGATCTCGGCCAGCGCGCGCTCGTTGGGGAACGCCAGCGCCAGCTGTCGGCTCTGGCCGACGATGAAGGCAAGCTCCTGGGCGACGCCGTCGTGCAGGTCACGTGCCAGCCGGCGACGCTCCTCCGCCACCGCCGATTCGCGCTCGCGGCGGCGGACGTGGTCGTGCTCGAGCACGACCCCGATCGCGAGCGCCAGCATCCCGGCACCCGCGAGCAGATCGCCGAGCGACACGGTCGCGCCCGAGCGACCCTGAGTCAGCAGGTAGTCGATCTGTGCCGCCGCGGCGAGCATCGCGCTGACGGCCAGCCACCGCAACAGCCCGGGCGCGGTCGCGCGCCGCATCCGGATCGAGAAGCCGACCACCGCGCCGACTAGCAGGATCGCGGTCGTGCCGCCGAGCAGCACGCCCGAGAGCGGCCCGTGCCACAGCTGCGCGAGGCCGGCTGGCGCCGAGCCGTCGCCAGCCAGCTCCAACTCCGGCCAAGCGGCGTGGATCGCCGCCCCAAGGCCGATGCACGCCGCGGCCGCTGCTCCCGCGAGGAACACGAGCGCGATCCCGGTCGCTCGCGTCGGGGCGGGCTCGTCGGGCGCGAACGCGGCCGATGCGAGCAGCGCGGCGCCGATCAGCGCGCAAACCGCGGTTGCGTCTCGCAACAGGCCTGTGATCGTGATCCCCAGGAGCGTCGGCGCGGTCACGAGCAGCAGCATCGTCGCGGCTCGAAAGGCCAGTGCGATGACCAGCGCGATGGTGGCCCGCGTCGGCCGGGACTGCGATCGCGGCAGCACGGCTGCGGTCGCGAGCACGGTGGCAGAACCGCCGATCGTGTCAAGCACGCTGTCGCCGGTGAGGCTGGCGAAGCCGAGCTGTGGTGCGGCGATCACGAGTGCGAGGATCGCGACCGAGGCCGCCAGCAGCCAGCTCAGCGGGTCACGTCCGGCTACAGGTCCTACTACACGTCGTTCGACGAGCCGGCGAATGTCGGCTAGCAAGTCAAGTCCCCCTTTTTCGGCAAGCCCTGGCTCGCCTGGAAGCGCATGTTCAGCATCTGATTGGGCCGCCCGCCGCCGACCAAGCCTCTGTCTCGTGAGGCCTGTCTCGTTCTCAGCCCGTATTCATCCCTTCCGTGGCACGTCAGCGTCCGGTCCGGCACCCCCCGGATCGAGGATCAGATTGAGCTTCAAAACTGATCATAACTGCCTCTGACGAGCGAAGCAACGTCGCCCGCGGCAGCAAAGCGCTATGCCGCGGCAGCGATGCGAAGCTCGTCGAACAGCGAGTCGGCCGCACCGTTTGCCCACACGAGCGACTCGAGGTAGAGGTCACCCGCCCGGGAGACGATCGTCTTGGCGCGGTCGAACTCGCCCGCCTCCAGGCGCGTGACGCAGTCGAGCAGCAGGCCCTTCTCGCCCCGGTGGTGGACCAATGCCTCGCGCATGTTGGTCGGGAACGGGAGCGAAGCCAGGACCTCGGACATCGGAGCGTCCATCAGGGCATCGATCACCGAGAACAGTCCGAGCGTGAACAACTCACCGGACCTCGCGATCCCAAGCTGCGCGCCGGCGCGCTCGCAGAAGCGCGCCCGGACGAGCGCGGTCAGCGTCAGCTCGGGTGGCTTGTCGTCGATGCTGGCCAGCACGCTGAGCGTTGCCCATTGGCGCAGGTTCTCGACCCCGAGCAGTGCAAGCGCCTGGCCGATCGAGCTGACCTCGCAGCGCAGTCCGAAGAACGCCGAGTTGATGTATCGCAGCAGCCGGTAGCTGAGCGACACGTCGCGGCTGATCAGGTACTCGAGATCCGCCAGCGTGACCGCCGGATCGAGCAGGGCCGTGACAACCTGCAGCAACGCCACGCGGTTTGCCGCGATGCCACGGTGGCACATCAGCTCCGGCTGGCAGAAGAAGAAGCCTTGGAACAGATCGGCGCCGGCGTGCGCGCAGAACGTGTGGTCCGCGCGCGTCTCGAGCTTCTCCGCCAGCACCGTGACGCCGAACGGCTTCAGGCGCTGCACATGCGAGACGAGGCTGTCGTGCCCCAAGGCCAGCACGTCGAGCTTGACCACGTCGACGACCGCGAGCAGCGGCTCGGCCTCTGGCCGCCACTGGAAGTCGTCCAGCGCCAACCGATAGCCGCGGTGCTTGAGCTCGATCAGCGCGCCGATCAGCTCGTCGTCGAGCACCTGATCCTCGAGGATCTCGAGGCCGACCACGCCCGGTGGCACCGCCTGCGCAAGCCCGCTCAAGACGAACTCCCTGGAGACGTTGACCCATGCTGTCTTGCGGCCCACGATCCGTTCGAGGCCGATCTCGGTGAACGAGTTCAGCACGACGGTCGCGGTCGCGCCCTCCGGGCTCGCGATCACGGCCTCGTTCAGACAGCCGTTGCGAAACAGCAGCTCATAAGCCACGACGTCGAGGTTGCTGTCGAAGATTGGCTGGCGGGCAACGAATACGTCGGGCATGTTTCCTCGCTAGCAATAATCGGCTGTCCGCGGCAAGCCTCAAATCGCGCCGCGCGAGCCGGACAAGTGGTCGGTCGGCGCCTGTCATCATTGATCCATGCGCGAAGACGAACCCGGACGTGAGGGCTTTGACGAGATGCTGCGCTCGTTTGCCCGCGAGGTGAGCCGCTCCGCCGAGCGGATGACGCAGCTGGACATGGACGAGATCGCGAGCGCGATCGGCGTCGACCCGACGCGCGCCAAGGAATGGGTGGACAGCGCCGGCAAGTGGCTGCGCTCCCAGGCCGAGGTGTTCGGCGGGGAGGGTGCCGTCGGCTCAGATCCCGATCCCGATCTCGGCGAGGCGAGGAGCGGCCGCTCCGGCGCGCCGCCGCCAGCCGACGATCCGCTGCGCCACGCCGCCCCGCATCCCCTCGATCTACCCACCGACGAGCAGGGGCTGGCGCTCGCTGCGCTGGACTCGGGGCGTTGGACGATCGAGCCCGGCGCGAGCGCGCTCGCGCCGCACGGCGAAGGCCCGAGGCCCAGGGATGCGCTTGGGCTCGTCCGCGAGCTGCACGTGCGCGACTGGATCACGGGCGAGGGGGCGGTGACGCTCGCCGGCCGGCGAGCGCTCAGCCGTTGGCTGGAATCGACCACGCACTGATCGACCCCGATCTCACTGCAATCGCCTCGGGCGCGCGCCAGCTCGCGGGCCGGTTCGGCGATGAGGCGTACTTCGTCGCCGTGTGCGTGCGCAGTGGCCTCGTCGGTCCCGAGCTGCCGCACCGGGCGGTGGCGATCATGCGCGCGTTCGAGCGCTTCGGGATCGTCGGCGGGGCGATCGCGACCGGCGGGATTCGCCATCGCAACCGCCTGGCGGTGATCGACGAGCAGCGCGAGCTGACCTATCGGCAGCTCGACGAGCGCTCAAATGCGCTCGCGAACGCATGGCGCGAGCACGGGCTGCAGTCAGGAGAGGGCGTCGCGATCCTGGCGCGCAACCATTGTGGGTTCCTGGAGTCCGTGTTTGCCGCGGCCAAGTGCGGCGCCCGAATCATCCTGCTCAATACGTCGTTCGCCGGCCCCCAGATCCGCGAGGTCGCGGGGCGCGAGGGGACCGAGCTGCTGGTCTACGACGAGGAGTACGCGGATCTGCTGGTGGGCGTCGATCCGCCCCGGGGGCGGTTCCGCGCGTGGGTCGAGGACCGGCCGCCGCTGGTTGCCGACGACTCGATCGCGTCTTTGATCGCGCGCGCCAGCACCACGGCGCCGCCCAAGCCGGGCGCCGGCACGAGGATCACGATTCTGACGAGCGGAACAACCGGGGCTCCGAAGGGCGCGCCGCGCGCCGAGCCGCGGTCGCTGGGACTGCTCGGCGGGCTGCTCGGCAGGGTTCCGTTCCGCCCGCGGGAGGTGACCGAGCTGTGCGTGCCGATGTTCCACGCGCTGGGGTTCACGCAGGCGAT
>JBEKRJ010000018.1:0-17715 GCA_049518835.1 Solirubrobacteraceae bacterium | reverse complement strand
GACGACGCCGTGGACGACCGACGACGATGGCCGCGGCCCGGCGTGGTCGAACTCGCTGTTCGAGGACAACGCTGAGTTCGGGCTCGGCCTGCGGCTGGCCGCCGACCGTCAGACCGAGATCGCGCGCCGGCGCCTGTCCGAGCTGCGCGAGCAGATCGGCCCGGAGTTCGTCGACGAGCTGCTCAACGCGCCGCAGGCGCGCGAGTCCGAGCTGCGCGCGCAGCGCGGACGGCTGGCCGAGCTCGCCCGCCGCTTGGATCGCCTCGACCCCGACGTGACCGCGGACCTGCGCAGCGTGATGGATCACATGCTGCGCCGCAGCGTGTGGATCGTCGGCGGCGACGGCTGGGCCTACGACATCGGCTCGGGCGGCCTTGACCACGTCCTCGCCAGCGGTCGTAACGTCAACGTGCTCGTGATGGACACCGAGGTGTACTCCAATACCGGCGGCCAGATGTCGAAAGCGACGCCGCTCGGCGCGATCGCGAAGTTTGCCGCCGCCGGCAAGACCGTGCCGACCAAGGACCTCGCCCTGCAGGCGATCGCGTACGCCGACGTGTACGTCGCGCGGGTCGCGATGGGCGCCGACCCGCAGCAGACGCTGACCGCCTTCCGCGAGGCCGAGGCATACGACGGGACGTCGCTGATCATCTCCTACTGCCACTGCATCGCGCACGGATTCGACATGGCCGACGGGCTCGACCAGCAGTACCGCGCGGTAGCCAGCGGGCACTGGCCGCTGATCCGCTACGACCCGGCAGTCCGGACCGCGAACGGCAACCCGTTCCTGCTCGACTCGCCGCGGCCGCGGATGCCGCTGTCGGAGTACCGCAAGGGGGAGCTACGCTTCCGCGCGCTCGCGAACGCCAATCCCGAGGAGGCCGACCGACTCTTGGGCCTCGCGCAAACGGCCGCCGATCAGCGCTGGCGGCTGTACGAGGACATGGCGTCGCGCGGCGCCGAGGACTTCCTGACCGACACCCGTCCGCACCGCTGATGGACCTCGCCACCAGCTACATGGGGATCGACCTGCGCAACCCGCTGGTCGCGTCCGCCTCGCCGCTGTCCTACACGCTCGACGGGATCAAGAGCCTCGCCGCCGCCGGCGTCGGCGCGGTCGTGATGTTCTCGCTGTTCGAGGAGCAGCTGCGTGAGGAAGCGGCTCGCAATGCGGAGATCGTCGAGGGCCCCGAGGAGAGCTTTGCGGAGGCGCTCAACTACGTTCCCGACGTCGTCCGCGAGGATCCCGGGCCGCGGCGCTACCTGAGCCTGCTGGAGCGGGCCGTGGCCAGCGTCGACGTGCCGGTGATCGCAAGCCTCAACGGCGTCACGGCGGGCGGCTGGACCGACTATGCGCGCGCGATGCAGGACGCCGGCGCTGCCGCGATCGAGCTCAACATCTACTACCTGCCGGGGAGCACGAACGACGGCGGCCGCGAGGTCGAACTGCGCCACGTCGAGGTTCTGCGGCGGGTCAAGGGCGCGGTCAGCGTGCCGGTCGCCGTCAAGCTGAGCCCCTATTTCAGCTCGACCGCCGAGATCGCGCAGCGCCTCGACGACGCCGGCGCCGACGCGCTGGTGCTGTTCAACCGCTTCCTGCAGCCCGATGTCGACCCGGAGGAGCTCGCGGTCGTGCCCAACGTGACGCTCTCCAACCAGGCCGACGGACGCCTGCCGCGGACGTGGATCGCGTTGCTGCGCGGCAGGGTGAAGGCGTCGCTGGCCGCGACCACCGGCGCGCACGGTCCCGCCGACGTGGCCGCGTTCCTGCTCGCCGGCGCCGATGTTGTAATGACGGCCTCGGCGCTGCTGCGAAACGGTCCCCAGCACGCGACCGTGATGCTCGATGGGCTGTCGTCGTGGATGCGGCGCAAGGGCTTCAAGTCGGTCGACGACCTGCGCGGGATGCTCGCGGTCCCCGGCGTCGAGGACGAGGCGGCGTACGAGCGCGCGGGTTACGTCAGCGCGATGCGCGCCGCCAACATCCGCACGCACGGCCCTTGGTGACCTTACTCATCCGGCGCTGACTGACCGACCGATCGGACGTTCGTCGATATGCGGGCCGGGAGTTGCGCAGCGCGGGCGTCGGGGTCGAAGTCACTCCCGTAACAGGTGCCCGAACAGACGGGCGCAGGGACTGTACACGGAGGTACAGAACATGAAGAAGTTCTACGCGTATCGAGTCGGAACCGCTCTTGCCGCGATCGCGGCGGTCGTCGTTGCATCCGGCGCGGGCGTGAAGTTCGGCTGAGCAACCGGTGGGGCGCGCGTCGCGGCGCATGCCGCACGCGCGCCTTTTCTTTCCTTGCCCGCGATGCGCCGACCTCCGACAGTTCGCGTCTACTGCGCGGCCGTATTCGCGACGGCATGCGCGGTGCTTGCGCTACTTGCGCGCACCGCCAGCGTCGCCTACGTCGGCACGCATCCGTGGACGTTCGTGGTGTTGTTGGCCGGTGTGCTGCTCGGCGAGATGCTGCCGGTGAAGATCCCGCGCCGCGGCAACTACGAAGAGATCACGCTGTCGACGTCGTTCTCGCTGGCGCTGCTGCTCGCGGGCGGGCTCGGCCCGGCCCTGGTCGCGCAGGCGACCGCGTCACTGATCCAGGATCTGCTGTCGGGCAAGCCGCGCTGGCGGATCCGCTTCAACCTCGGGCAGTACGGGCTGTCACTGGTTGCGGCATGTCTGGTGATCAGGGCGCTGTCGGCTTCTCACGTCGGCTCCTCGCACCCGTTCGCGAGCTCGGATCTCCCCGCCGTGCTGCTGAGCGCGGCCGCTTTCTTCGTCGTCAACACGGGGCTCGTCGGCGTCGCTGTCGCGCTCTATCAAGGCGTCTCGATCAGGCGCTACTTCCGCGGCTATGTGTTCTTCGTCGCGGTCACCGGCGGCGTGATGCTGTTCGTGGCGCCGCTCGTGATCGCGGCAACGGCTTACTCGGTGATCCTCGTGCCGCTGTTCCTCGCGCCGATCCTCGCAATCTACAACGCGGTCTGGCAGGGGGCGCGCAGCCAGCACGAGGCTCGTCACGATGCGCTGACCGGGCTTCCGAACCGGGCCGCGTTCCGCGAGGCGGTGGGAGGCGCGGTCACGGAATCTCGTGGCCCGTCATGCGTGCTGCTGATGGACCTGGACCGCTTCAAGGACGTCAACGACACGCTCGGCCACCGCTACGGCGACCTGCTGCTCGAGCAAGTCGCGGAGCGCTTTCGCAATCAGCTTGGCGGCGAGGACCAGATCGCACGTCTCGGCGGGGATGAGTTCGCGATCCTCGGCCTAGGTCGCGACCGCGACGGGGCGATGGACCTGGCGCGCCGGATCGCCGACTCGTTGCGGGTCCCGTTCGAACTGGACCAAATCGTCCTCGATGTGCAGGCAAGCGTGGGCATCGCGATGTTCCCCGACGACGGCGACGACGTCGACATGCTGCTGCAGAAGGCCGATGTGGCGATGTACCACGCCAAGGGGGCGCACAACGACATGGCGCTGTACGACGAGCGCCATGACCACCACAGCCCCGCCAAGCTGGCGCTGACGGCAGACTTGCGGTCGGCCGTGCACGGCGACGGGATCGTCGTCTGGTACCAGCCGCAAATGGACCTGCGCACCGAGGCCGTGATCGGCATCGAGGCACTCGTGCGCTGGGAGCACCCGCACCTCGGCCTGCTCGCGCCGAGCGCGTTCCTGGAGATGGCCGAGTACACGAAGCTGATCAAGCCGCTCACGCAGACCGTGCTCGACATGGCGCTGGCGCAGGCCGCGACGTGGCTGCGCAACGGAATCGAGGTCCCGGTGGCGGTCAACATCTCCGCGCAGGTGCTGGTCGATCGCGAGTTCACCGAGCGGGTTGTCACTGCGCTGTCGAGGGCCAGTGTCACGCCCAAGATGCTCAAGCTCGAGGTGACCGAGAGCACGCTGATGTCCGACCCGGTGGTCGCGCGCGCGGTCCTGCAGGAGCTCGACCAGGTCGGCGTCGAGATCGCAATCGACGATTTCGGCACCGGCTACTCGTCGCTGGCCTACCTCGCGTACCTACCGGTGTCCGAGGTCAAGATCGACCAGTCGTTCGTGCGGCGAATGGGAGACGGGCCGCGGGAGGCGATCATCGTCAACTCGACGATCGACCTCGCCCATCATCTCGGCTTGCGCGCGGTCGCCGAGGGCGTCGAGGACGCGGCGCTGCTGCCGGAGCTGCGCGCCCTGGGCTGTGACGCCGTCCAGGGCTACACGGTCAGCAGGCCGCTGGCCGGACCCGACGCCACGCGTTGGTTGCTGGGCTGCAAGCAGCCGGCGCTACGCGAGCGGGACTTGAGGCGGGTCGCATGATCCTGATCGTGCTCGCTGCGCTGTGCGTGATCAGCGTCCCGCTCGCCGGCGGCCGCCTCGGGCGCCTCGCGGAGCTGCAGCTGCGCTGCCTGTGGCTGGCGCCGCTGGCGCTCGCGGTGCAGGTCGTGATCGTGACGATCGCTCCGGGCGGCAACGAGACGCTGCATGCCGCGATCCACCTGTGCACGTACGGCCTCGCCGGCGTGTTCCTGTGGGCCAACCGGCGCGTGCCGGGCATCGTCGTGCTTGCTGCCGGCGCGCTGCTTAACGCGTTCGTGATCGTGATCAACGGCGGCGTGATGCCGGCCTGGGCAACCGCGCAGCGACTGGCCGGCCTGGTCGAGGGCGGCGGATTTCACAACTCCGCGCAGCTCGCGCACCCCCATTTGCTGTGGCTTGGCGACGTCATCCCCGTGCCGGGGCCGTTACCCAACGTGCTGAGCGTCGGCGACTGCGTGATCTACCTCGGGATGCTCGTGCTGCTGCACCGCGCGTGTCCGTCCCCGCGCGCGCGACGCTACGAAGCGGCCTAGCCCGTCCGGCCCTAGGCTGCCGGCAAGGCAGCCGTCATGCGTACCGTCGTCACGATCGGGGTCTATGGGTGGGAGCGTGAGAGCTTCATCGCGGCCCTCGGCGCGGCCGACGTGCGGTTGCTGGTCGACGTGCGCCAGCGGCGGGGGGTCCGCGGCCGCGAGTACGCGTGGGCCAACGCGGTCGCCCTGCAGGGCGCCCTGTTGGGCGTTGCGATCGCTTATCGACACCACAAGGAGCTCGCACCGACGACCGAGCTGCGCCACCTCCAGTACGCCGCCGACGCCCGCGAAGGCGTCGGCAAGCGCTCGCGCAGGCAGTTGGCGCCCGAGTATCGCGAGCGCTACACGGCCGAGATCCTCGATCCTGTCGGCGTCGCGCCGCTGGTGCGCGCGCTGGCCCGGGCGGGCGCCAGCGCGCTGTTGTGCGTCGAGCGCGACCCCGAGGCCTGCCATCGCTCGCTGATCGCCGAGCGTCTGGCGGCCCGCGAACACATCTGCGTGCGCCATCTGCGCCCGTAGGCGCCGGCGCAGTCAGTTGCTTGCACGCTCCGGTTTCAGTAGTTGCAACGGAGCGGCGACCAGCGATTGGTGGCGATCTAAACCGCGATGGGTTTGCAACCGGATCGGGACCGGGAGGCGCTGACCGCGCACCTCGCGGCCGTCGTCGAGTCGTCGGTCGACGCGATCATCAGCAAGCGACTGGACGGCACGATCGTCAGCTGGAACCCCGGCGCGCAGCGCTTGTACGGCTACAGCGAGCAGGAGGTACGCGGCAGGTCGGTGTCGCTGCTGGTCCCCGAAGGCAATGCCGACGAGCTGCCGTGGCTGTTGGAGCGGGTCGCTGACGGCTGCCACCTCGACCAGTTCGAGACGCTGCAGCGGCGTAAAGACGGCTCGCTGGTCGAGGTGCTGCTGACGATCTCGCCGGTGCGCGACGCCGCCGGTCAGATCATCGGCGCCGCGACGATCGCGCGCGACGTCGACGAACAGACGCGCGCCGAGCGTGAGCTCGCCCAGGCGCGCGCCGATATCGACGGGTTCTTCGACCTCGCGATCGACCTGATGGCGATCACCGGCGCCGACGGCCAGTTCGTGCGCGTCAACCGGGCGTTTGAGCGGACGCTCGGTTACGACGCGCGGCAGCTGCTGGGGCGGCTGATGACGGATTTCGTCCACGCCGACGACGCCGAGGCGACGCGCGCCGCGTGGGCGGGCCAGCACGAGGGCCGTGCGGTCGTCGGGCTCGAGAATCGCTGTCGTGCCGCCGACGGCGGCTACCGGTGGCTGCGGTGGCACGCCAACGCGTCCAAGCACGGCCTTACGTACGCGACTGCCCGCGACGTGACCGAGGCCAAGCGGATCGAGATCGCACTGCGCGACGCGGAGGAGCTGCTGGCGCTGTCGTTCGAGCACTCGCCGCTGGGGATGACGCTCAACGCGCCCGACGGCTCGTTGCTGCGGGTCAACCGCGCGTTCGCCGAGATGCTCGGAGTGCCGATGGCGCAGCTGCTCGACGAACCGGATCTGCGCCGCTTGACCCATCCCGATGACCGCGCG
Organism: Solirubrobacteraceae bacterium; assembly: GCA_049518835.1. Classification (GTDB taxonomy): domain Bacteria; phylum Actinomycetota; class Thermoleophilia; order Solirubrobacterales; family Solirubrobacteraceae; genus Palsa-465. The sequence goes on along the minus strand of JBEKRJ010000018.1, from coordinate 11,304 downwards.
CTCGACGAGCAGCACCTCGGTTGCCTGCTGACCGGCGGCAGTGACGTCGCGCAGTGGGAGAAGCGGTTCGTGCGCGCCGACGGCAGCCTCGTGTGGGCGCTCGCGTCGGTCTCGTTGCTGCGCCACGCCGACGGCTCGCCTCGTCACCTGGTCAGCCAGGTCGAAGACATCTCGGCCCGCAAGCGGATGGAATCGGAACTGCGGTCAAGCCGCGAGCAGGCACTCGAGGCCTCGCGGCTGAAGTCGGAGTTCGTCGCGAACATGAGCCACGAGATCCGTACCCCGCTCAACGGGGTCGTGTGCATGTCGGAGCTGCTGCTCGACACCAGCCTCAGCCCTGAGCAGCGCGAGTACGCGCAGGTCGGATTGACGTCAGCCGAAGCCCTGATGCGGGTGATCAACGACATTCTCGACTTCTCCAAGATCGAAGCGGGCAAGCTTGACATCGTCGACGAGGACTACGCGATCGAAGCGATGCTCGCCGAGGTGTGCGAGATCGTCGGGATCAGGGCGCGCGAGAAGGCGCTCGAGCTCGCGATCGCGATCGCGCCCGACGTTCCGAAGGTCGTGCGCGGCGACCCAAACCGGGTGCGCCAGGTGCTGCTCAACCTGCTCGCCAACGCGGTCAAGTTCACCGCCGAAGGCGAGATCGTGGTCGCGATCGGTCGCGAGCGCTCGGGCGACGGCATCGACGTCCTGCGCGTGGGCGTCAGCGACACCGGCATCGGCATCGATCAGCAAGCATGCGGGCGGCTGTTTGCACCGTTTGTGCAGGGCGACCCGACGACGACGCGCCGCTACGGCGGCTCGGGGCTCGGGCTGTGCATCGCCAAGCAGCTGGTCGAGCTGATGGGCGGCACGATCGGCGTCCGCAGCGCCCCCGGGAAAGGCAGCACGTTTCACTTCACGCTCCCCTGCAAGCCAGGCACGGCGTTTGCGCCCGACCATCCGGTCCGGGACCTGACCGGCACGCGGGTGCTGGTCGTCGACGACAACGCGACCAACGGCCAGATCCTCGAGCGCCAGCTCGCCGAATGGGGGATGAGCCCGCACGGCACGCCGAGCGGCGCTCTCGGGCTCGAGCTGCTACTCGGCGCGGCGGAAGCCGGGCGTCCGTTCGAGGCGGCGCTGATCGACATGCGGATGCCCGAGATGGACGGCCTCGAGCTCGCCGGCGCGATCAGCGCGAGCCCGCGACTGCGCGCCACACGGCTGATCATGCTCAGCTCAGGCCCCATCCAGCAGGGCGCCGCGCACGCAGCCGGGATCGACGCTGTGCTCGCCAAGCCCGTGCGCCAATCAACGCTCTACGACCAGCTGGTGTCGTCCCTGAGCCGGGCCGAACGCGGTGCCAGGCCGGCGCTCGCAGCCGAGCAGTCGGCGCCTCCGATCGCCACCGGTCGCCGAGCGCTGGTCGCCGAGGACAACGAGATCAACCAGGTCGCCGCGCGGCGGGTGCTGCAGAAGCTCGGGTTCACGGTCGACATCGCGCACAACGGGCTGGCCGCGATCGAATGCAGCCGGGCGACCGCGTACGACATCGTGCTGATGGACTGCCAGATGCCCGAGGTCGACGGCTACGCGGCAGCCGCGGCGATCAGGCACCGGGAGGGCGCCGGCCCGCGCACGCCGATCGTCGCGATGACCGCGCACACGATGCAGGGGGATCGCGACAAGTGCCTCGCCGCGGGGATGGACGAGTACATCGCCAAGCCGCTGCGGATCGCCGAGCTGGCGCGCCTGCTCGGCGAGCTGTTGGGCGAGGACCGCGCCGCTGGCGCCGGCAGCGCCGTGCAGCCAGCGCGCGGCGCTGCGCAGGTCGCCGCCGAGGTGCCGCTGCTCGACGACCAGATCGTCGCCGAGATCCTGTCCGACGGCGGCCGCGAAGAGGGCCTCGTCGATCTCTTCCTGACGACCAGCGCCGAGCGGCTGCACGAGCTCGCGGCGGCGCTCGACGCTCGTGACGGGTCGCGGGTGGCGCGCGTCGCCCACAGTCTCAAGGGTGCCTGCGCCACGTTCGGCGCGAGGCGCTTGGCCAGCATCGCGGCGCGCCTCTCCGAGTGCGACGGCGATGCCGTCCTGCTCGAAGCCGGGAAGTTGCAACGCGAGCTCGACGCGACCCTTGGGCTGACCGCGCAGGCGCTGACCCGCGCGGCGGGCGCGGAGGCAGAGACCCAACCCGTGCCGCGCGCGTGAGCAGCCACGCCCGGCCCGCGCCCTCAGCGCGACAACTGTGCGCGCACCCGCTGGCGCAACTCCTGAGGGCTGAACGGCTTGATCACGTAGTCGTCGGCTCCGCGCTCGAAGCCCTCGTCGACCTGGGCCTCGGCCGAGCGAGCGGTCAGGAGGATCACCCTCGTGGCGGCCGTTGCCGGGTCGCCGCGCAGTGCCTTGAGGACCTCGAGTCCGCCGAGCTTGGGCATCATCACGTCGAGCACGCACACGTCCGGGCGCTGCTCGCGGGCGAGCTCGAGCGCCGCCGCGCCGTCGGCTGCGACCAGCACCCTGAGCCCGTCACGTTCCAGGCGGAAACGGACGAGGTTGAGCACGTCCCGATCATCGTCGGCGACCAGCACCGTTCGTTGCTCGCTTGCCGGCATCACAACCCCTTACATCCTACGGTGACATGAGCCTCGCGCTGTTCTCGCTGCTGATCGCGCTCGTAGCCGTTGTGCTCACGACCGGCGTCGGCGTGCTGTTGCGCAGCTACGGGGCGCTCACCGGCCGGCGCCGGCGCAGCTACCGGGTGACGCTCGCCGAGGAGCTCGCCGCGTTCGCGGTTGGCGCCAGCGAGCGGGCGCCGCGGGCGCCGCGCAACCGCGTCGAGCGGCGGCTCGTGCACGAGGAGCTGGCGCGCGTGGCCCACAACCTCAAGGGCACGGCGCGGGACGCGCTGCGCGAGCTGTTCGCCGCCTATGGGCTGGCCGACTCGACGCGCCGCGCATTGACCTCGCGCTCCGCCGTGACCGCGATCCACGCGGCGGATCTGGCGGGGATCATCGGGGCGCAGGAGTGCATCCCGCTGCTGATCGCGCGACTGTCGGCACCGGACCCGCTTGTGCGGCTCGCGTGTGCGCGCGCGCTGGGCGAGCTTGGCTGCAGCGAGGCGATCGCACAGATCGTGCAGGCGCTTGCCAGCGGCGAGCACGCGACCGAGCTGTCGGAGATCCTGATCGGATTCGGCGCGATCGCCGAGCCGCTGTTGTGCGACCGGCTGCGCCGTTGCGAGCGTAGCGAGGAGCGCTGGCTGGCCGCGCTGACGCTCGGCGAGCTGCACGCCCGCGGCGCCGTCGCGGACCTGGTCGCGGTGCTCGAGGACCCCGACGAGGAGCTCGTGGCGCGCGCGGCACGCGCGCTCGGGCGGATCGGTGACGCCTGCGCCGTTGCGCCCCTGACCGCGATCCTGGCGCGGCAGCGCAGCTGGTTCGTCGACGTCGCCGCGGCGACCGCGCTCGGCAAGCTCGAAGACCCGGCTGGCGCCCCGGCGCTCGCGCAGACGCTGTGCAGCGATGACTGGTCGGTGCGCAACGCTGCCGCGCGCTCCCTCGCCGTGCTCGGCGATGCCGGGGTGCTGGCAGTCCTGAAGCGGGCCGGCGGTGTGCTCGCGCCCGAGCCGATCGCACATTTCGCCGGCGTGCTCGATGTCAGCGACCGACTGGAGCGGCTGCTCGAGCGGGCCGCGGCGGGTGAAGCCGAGATGGATCAGTTCGCGCGCGCGGCGTGCGCAAGCGGGGTGCGCAGCCGGCTGATAGAGCTTGCGAGCGAGCGCGACGATCGCGTCGGTGCCTACGCGTCGTCGGTGCTCGCGCGGGCGGGAGCGGGCGCATGATCTGCGCGAGCATCGCCGTCGACGCGCTGCTGACCTTCAACGCGCTCGTGCTCGCGTATTTCGTTGGCATCACGCTGGCCTACATGCTCGTGACCGCCGTCTCGGCGGCGCAGGTGCGCGTCTATTTCCGGCGCCGCTCGGAGGTCAGCCTGCGGCGGATGCTGCGCTCGCCGGTCGCGCAGCCGGTCACGATCTGCGTGTCGGCCTACAACGAGGCCGAGACGATCGTCGACGCGATCCGGGCGATGCTGTGCCTGGAGTATCCCGAGTACGAGATCGCGCTGGCCAACGACGGCTCGACCGACGGCACGCTGGACGCGCTGATCGATGGCTTCGAGCTGCGGCGGGTCGACCAGCCGCTTCGCAGCGAGATCGCCACGGCACCGATCCGCGCCGTCTACGGCTCCCGCGCGCACCCCAACCTGGTCGTGATCGACAAGCGCAACGGCGGGCGGGCCGATGGGCTGAACGCCAGCATCAACGCCGCGGCCAGCCCGCTGATCTGCTGCGTCGACGCCGACTCGATCATCGAGCACGACGGCCTGCTCACGGCGGTCGCGCCGTTCGTCGATCGGCGGGCGCAGACGGTCGGCGCCGGCGGCATCATCCGCGTTGCCAACGGCTGCGGGATCGAGCACGGGCGTGTCACGGACGTGCGACTGCCGCGCCACCCGCTCGCGATGCTGCAGACGGTCGAGTACCTGCGCGCGTTCGTGGCAGCGCGCACCGGCTGGAGCGCGATCAACGGGCTGCTGATCATCTCCGGAGCGTTCGGCGTGTTCCGGCGCCGCGACGTCGCAGAGGTGGGAGGCTTCGCGGCCGACTCGATCGGCGAGGACTTCGAACTGTGCATGCGGCTGCACCGTCGCGCGCGCGACGCCGGACGGCCCTACAGGCTGGAGTTCGTGCCCGACCCCGTGTGCTGGACCGAGGTGCCCGAACGCCTGCGCGAGCTCGGTGGTCAGCGCCACCGCTGGCACCGCGGGCTCGTCGACACGCTCTGGCGACATCGGCGGATGATCGGCAACCCGCGCTACGGCACGGTCGGCTTGGTCTCGCTGCCGTTCTTCGTGCTGTTTGAGTTCTTCGGCGTGTTCGTCGAGTCGTGCGGCTACGTCGCGATCGTCGCCTCGCTCGCGCTCGGGATCGTCAACGTCGACTTCGCGCTCGAGTTCCTGGCGGTCGCGGTGCTCGCGGGGGTCGTGCTGTCGATCTCCGCCGTGCTGCTCGAGGACGTCGCGTTTCGGCGCTTTGGCCGCGTGCGTGACCTCCTGTGGCTGCTGGCCTATGCGATCCTCGAGAACCTCGGCTACCGACAGGTGATCACGGCCTACCGGTCGCGCGGCTTCTTCTCCTACCTGCGTGGCAACAAGGCGTGGGGCCAGATCCAGCGGCGCGGCTTTCGCCCAGCGCCCGAGCGGATCTGACGGCGCCTCAAGTCGCGCATCGATCATCCGATGACTGCGGGCATATCGCGCTCAAGCAACCCGTGGCGCGCGCAGCAGTGTCCTGTCGGCCAAGCACTTGATGGAGGGATTGATGTCTCGCTTTAGTCGCCGCGCGATTGCCACCGCCGCAGTCTGCGTGGGCGCCTTGTACCCGCCGTGCGCGCTGGCCGCGCATGCGCCCTCCGCGACGGCCTCGCCGGATGCGCCGGCGCAGCGTGCGTGGCCCGCTGCCGGTGGCGCCGACAAGCCCGCAAGCTCGCTCGCGCGCTGGTTGGCGACGCAGGTGGGCGCGGCGCCGACGGTCCACGTTCATCGCTATCGCGGCGCGCTCGAGCGCCTCGCCGGCCAGGCCGCCGCGGTCGCGACGGCGCCGTTCGCGACCACGCGCGCGCCGGCGGCGGAGCCGCTGTCGCTAGTGCGCTCGTACGCGATCCCGGCCGACGACCCGCTGGCGGTGCCGCTCGCCAACCTGTCGTGGACGTATGACTCGGCGATCAGCGCGCAGGCGTTCGCGCAGACGGGCGACCTCGCGCAGGCACGCCAGCTGCTCGACCAACTGCAGGCGCTGCAGCACCACGACGGCGCGATCGAGTTCGCGTTCAACACCGCGACCGGGCAGAGCATGCCGCTGCTGCGGGCCGGCACGATCGCCTCGGTCGGGCTGGCCGCGATGTACTACCGCTCGTACACCTGCGACGGCACCTACGACGAGCTCGCGTACCGGGCCGCGAACTGGCTGCTGGGCGAGCAGGTGTCCGACCACGCGTCGCCCGGCTACGGGCTGATCCGCGGCGGCCCCGACGTCAGCTGGATCTCGACGCAGCACAATTTGATCGCCCGCGCGTTGTTCGCATCCCTGATCGACGCGATCAGGGGTCGCCTGGTCGCTCGCGGCGCCGCGGCCGGCGCCGGGCGCCGCACCTGCCCCGGCGGCCTCGCCGGCGCCAGCGCCGCGGAGGCGGACGCGTTTGCGCGGCGGCTGCACCAAGCGCGCGCGCTGCTTGACGCCGGCGTCGTGCGCGAGCTGTTCGTCCCGGCCGGCGCCCCAAGCGCCGCCGGGGTCGCCGCGACGGCGTACTTCCGCGAGGGCGTCGGGGACGACACGCGCCCGATCGACGCCCAGGCACTTGGGATCCTGTGGCTGCTGTCCAGAGGCGACCGCGCCGACGCGCTTGCCGTCGCCGCTTACGCCGACCAGACGATGCTGATGAGCGACCGCACGATCGCATTGTCGGCCGACCCGATCACGTTCAACGAGACCTACACGTCAAGCTATCCGTTCGTCGGCTACCGCCCCTACGCCGAACCGGAGGGGCCCGATCTGCTGTGGATGGAGGGAACGCTGGAGATGCGCTTCGCCAAGGCGCGACTCGGCGAGTCGACGCAGGCGCTGGACGCGAGCATCGCCGCGTGGCAGAACGTCAGCGGCGCCGACGAGGGCCCGCTGATGGCCGACGAGGCCGTGGCAGGCACCGTGTTCGACGAGTACCATGCGTGGCCGGCCGCGGCGCCCGCTGCCTGGGAGCTGCTTAACAGGTACGCGTTCACGCTGCTGGACCGCCCCTGAAAGCGGCCATTTCTTGGACAGATGTTCTACCGACGGTGGTCGCGCAGCCCAGATCGTGTACCTCGCGCCGCGGTCTGCGTAGGATCAAGTCGCTCGCCGGCACGGGCAGCCGGCACAACGCCGTGGCCGTCGAGCACGACGCTATGGATGCAAGCACTCATCGCAGCCTTCCGACGCGTCGCGTCGTGCACGTCCGTCACGCCTACGTGGGCGTGGCGGGCGCCGGCGTCCTGGTCCACGCCGCGTTTGCGCTCACCGGCGCCAGCTCGAGGCTGGTCGACGATTGGCTGTACTGCGGCTTGTTCGCGCTCGCGGCCGCCAGCTGTGCGGGTCGCGGCCGCCGCGGCGACGGGCGGGCTGCCTGGACGGTCGCCGCGCTCGGGGTGGTCGCGTGGGGCTCGGCGGAGGTTGTCTTTCGGCTGCAGGTCGCCGACCCGCACTCGCTGTATCCGCAGGCCTCGCAGGCGCTGCTGTTCGTCGCCTTCGCCCTTGCATACTGCACGCTCGGACTGCTGGCGCGCGAGCGCGTGCGCCGCTTCGATCCCGTGCTCGCGCTCGACGGGATCCTCGCCGGGCTGACCGCTGCCGCCGTCGCGGCATTGGCGCTGTTCCCCGCGGTCGACGATCGCGCGCACCAGGCGGTGCCGCCGCAGATGTTCCTGCTCGGCGCGCTGGCGGGACTGTTCTTCGTCGTCACCGTGGTCGGCATGACCGGCTGGCAACCGGGACCGACTTGGGCCCTGATCGCGCCCGCGATTGCGATCAACGTCGCCGGCGACGTCGTGCTCGTGCAGCTCGCCAACCACGGCCACTTTCATCGCGGCTCGCCAGCCGACACGATGTTCGTGACGTCCGCGCTGATGCTCGGGCTCGCGGCGTTCTATCCGATCCGTCGCGCCGCTGCACCACACCGCGCCGCCCGCCGGTTGCCGGTCCCGATCGTCAGCGCCGCGGTCGCGCTCGGCGTGCTGATCGCGGCGGTGGCGTCCGCGGTTGCGCACGGCGTCGGCAAGCTGTCGGCGGCGCTCGCCGCCGCCGCGCTCGCGGTGATGATCGCGCGCATGTCGATCGCGCTCGAGCTGCTCGAGCGCAGCCGTCGCCAAGCGCTGGCCGACGATCTGACCGGCCTGGGCAATCGCCGCCTGCTGCTGCGCGACCTCGAGCGCCGCCTCGGACCGTCGGGCGCTCGCCAGCCGTTCACGCTCGCGTTGTTCGACCTCGACGGCTTCAAGCGCTACAACGACACGTTCGGCCATCCCAGCGGAGACGCGTTGCTGGTCCGTCTCGCGGGTCGGCTGGCGGTCGCGGTCGCGCCGGGGACCGCCTACAGGATGGGCGGCGACGAGTTCTGCGCGATCATCGAGGGTCAGGGTCAGAGCGCCGCTGCCGCGCTTGCGCGCGCGCAAGAGGCGCTGTCGGAGCGCGGCGACGCGTTCTCGATCGTCAGCTCGACCGGCGTCGTCTCATGCCCGCCCGAGGCCGCCAGCGCGGCGGCGGCGCTCGGGATCGCAGACGCGCGGATGTACGTGTCCAAGACCGGCCGCGCGCTGGAGCAGGCACAGACGCGGGATGCGGTGCTGAAGATCCTGCACGAGCGCGACCCGGCGCTGCACGATCACCTGCGCTCCGTTGCGGTCCTCGCGCGCGCGGTCGCGCACCGGTTGCGCCTCGACGACGTGAGCGCCCAGCAGATCGAGCGGGCGGCGGAGATGCACGACATCGGCAAGATCGCGGTGCCCGATGCGATCCTGCACAAGCCCGGTCCGCTCGACGCCGGCGAGCGGCGGTTCATGCGCCAGTACCCGATCGTCGGCGAGCGGATCCTGCGCGCGGCGCCGTCGCTCGCACCGGCGGCGCCGTTGGTGCGCTCGTCGCACGAGCGCTGGGACGGCCTCGGCTACCCGGACGGGTCGCGCGGCGCCGAGATCCCGATCGGCGCCCGGATCATCGCCGCCTGCGACGCCTTCGACGCGATCTGCTCCGGGCGTCCATACCGCGCGGCGCGCACCCGCGAGCAGGCGATGGCGGAGCTGCGCCGCGGCGCCGGCACGCAGTTCGACCCGACCGTCGTACAGGCGCTCTGCAGCGAGATCTCGGCGTTGAGCTCGACGCAGGAGCTGGTCTGAGCGCCGACCAGCTCCCTTGGCTACTCGGTCACCGGCGGTGGATACACGTCGCGGACGTAGTGGTCGACCTTGTCGGTCGGCAGCCTTCGCGCAATCGCGAGGTAGAAGATCGCGAGGCTCAAAGCCGCCGACGCGGCGAGGCCCCCGAACAACCCGAGATCGTCATTGCCGCCCTGGTCCAGCACATGCTTGAAGAAGCCGACCCCGCCGACGATGCCGCCCGCGCCGAACGTCCCGAAGTACGAGATCACGAGCATCCCCACGAGGTAGGGCACGATCCAGATCGCGGCCTCCCAGTCCATCTTGGGCTGGTTGGGGTTGAGGTGAAATGCGTACGAGGCGGCGATCAGGAGGTAGCCGATCAGCATCGCCAGCATCAGCGTCGTGTACGTCTGCCAGCCGGCCCAGTAGATGATCCAGCTCGCGCATACGAACGACAGCGGCGCGAGCACATCGGCCATCGGCAGCTGGTAGACGCGCGGCAGCTCGGGCTTCTGCCTGCGCAGCGCCGCCAGCGCCAGCGGCGCGGCCGCGTACATCAGCACGGACGCGCTGGTGACCACGTTCACGAGTTGGCTCCAGCTCGGGAACGGCAGCAGGAACAGCAGCCCGATCACGGTGGCAAACAGGACGCCGAACACCGGCACGCGGGTTCGTTCGTTGGTCGACTGAAACGCGGACGGGATGTAGCCGTTCTTGCTCAGCGCGAAGCTCAGCCGCGAGGACGAGGTCAGGTACACGAGCCCGGTGCCGCCCGGTGAGATCACCGCGTCCAGGCGCAAGATGAACGCCAGCCACGCCAGCCCGGCGACCTTGGTGACGGTGTAGAACGGCCCCTTGTTGAGCGCCACCACCGAGGGGTTGCCGTTCTTTGAGCCGAGGTTGGTCCAGGTGTGTTGCGACAGCAGCAGCTTCGGATCGACCGCGCCGATGAACACGACCTGCAGCAGGATGTAGATCGCGGCGCCGATCAGGATCGAGAGGATCACCGCGCGCGGCAGGTCGCGCTTCGGGTTTGCCGCCTCGCCGCCGAGTTGCACCGCCTGCTCGAACCCAAGCAGCGCGAACACGATCCCGCCGCTCGGGATCGCGATCAGGACGCTCTTCAGCGCCGCGCCCTTGACGAAGAAGCCGCCGCCCTTGCTGAAGTTGCCGCCGTGAAAGTGCGACACCAAGATCACGATGATCGTCAGCACGGGGATGATCACCTTCCACGTCGTGATCGCGTTGTTGGCGCGCGCCAGCCAGCGGATTCCGATCAGGTTGAGCATCACGAAGATCACCATCAGGATCACGGCTGCGAGGATCCCGCCGTGCGACAGCGTCCCCGGCCCGGTCGTGTGCGACACGTAGAAGTGCCGTGCCCAGTGGGCCGTCGAGAGATACTGGATCGCGGCGAGCACCTCGATCGGCGCGACGGACGCCGCCTGCAGATAGGACGCCCAACCGAACGTGGCGCCGGCGAAGCTGCCGAACGCGTAGTGGGGGAACCTGCTGGTGCCGCCGCTGACCGGGAACAGTCCCCCGAGCTCCGCGTGCACCAGCGCGAGCAGGATCACGATCAGCGAGGCGATCAGCCAGCCGATCAGCGCCGACGGGCCGGCGTAGGTGGCGGCGGCCAGGGCCCCGAACAGCCACCCCGAGCCGATGATCGACGCCTCTGACGCCCACAGCAGGCCGAGGAAGCCGACGCCACGCTGCAGGCCCTCGGTGTCGAGCGTTTCACGAGGCGCTTGCGCCGGCGTGGCTAGGTCGGCCATCGACCCTCCTTGACGAGACTGTGTTCCAGATCGGAAACCATAGCCCTCGCGTCCAGCGAGGTGGCTTGACCTCGTGCGAAACCGCTCGAGCTTGCAAGCCGTCGTGCAACTTGCGGATCGCGACTAGGAACTAATACTGATGACGCATCGCCGCCCAGCCGGTACCAATTACGTCATAACGACATGTGATTTCGCGAGTGATCCCCTGGCAGTCGACCACCGGTCCCAAAGGGCCATTGCGGAGCCCAACCGCAGCCGGGTCGGTGCCGCGGGATCACTCGCGCTTGTCCAGGGCTAACCCCCGACGCGTGTGCTCTCGCGCTCGCGCTCGTCGCCGCCGAGCTCCACCTCGGGTGGCCCGGGCGTATTGCGCGCCGCCTGGCCCTCGATGTTGATCTGCGGCAGACGAGCGTCGATCCAGCGCGGCAGCTTCCACGTCCACGGCCCAAGCAGCTCGAGCACCGCCGGCAACAGCACGCACCGCACCACCAGCGCGTCGAGGAACACCGCCGCCGCGAGCCCGAAGCCGAACTCCTTGATCGAGCGCTCGTCGCCGAGCATGAACGAGAGGAAT
>JBEKRJ010000017.1:0-17820 GCA_049518835.1 Solirubrobacteraceae bacterium | reverse complement strand
CCTCGTCGGACGCTGGCGCAGGGGGCCGATCGGGCGGCCGCCCCGGCCCGCGATCGCGCCGATGGGGCGCCGGCCGATCTTCTCCGTGCGAACCTGGAACGACGAGCGCGACGGCGATGTCTCACGCCCAGTCGCGATCGCCGGCCAGCGGGTGGTCGAGCAGCTTCGCATCCGCCGCGACCGGCCGGGCGGCCTGTGGCTGCTCGACGACGGCCGGTACGCGCTCAGCGGCCCGCTGGCGGCAATCGGATCTCGGCGCGACCTCGGCGACTGGGCACGGCGAAGGATGCGCAGCGCCGCCGGCGACGAGCGGGCCTGGCTGCAGAACGTGATCGGCGCACTCGCGGCAGACCAACCGCAAGCGCCCCGCCGACCGGCCCAGATCGACGGCGGGGACGTCACGCGGTGAGTGATGACTGCCCCCGCAACCGCTACTGCCCGATCAGCCGGACAGGTCCTTACGGCGCATCGACCACATCTGCGATGCCCGCTCGAGGTCCAGCGCCGCTTGCCAGGAGATCGCCGGCGGGCCGGCGATTTCGCGCATCGAACGCGCCGTGCGGCGGGCGAGCTCCGGGTCGGCGGCCGGGACCGCGGCCAGACGCCTGGCGGTCGCGTCGACCTCTCCGGCGGGGACGGCGGCCCACGCGAGCCCTCGTGCCACCGCCTCGGCACCGGTGAGCGTGACGCCGAACAGCGCCAGCGCGTTCGCGGCCTCGCGGCTCCCCGCCCGCGACAGCAGCTGCGAATGGCCGCCGCCGGGGTGCAGCCCGATCGGCAGAAACCCCGACAGCAGCTTTGCGTCCTGGGCGACAACGCGGATGTCGGTCGCGAGCGCGAGGTTCAACCCAGCGCCCACCGCGCCGCCGCGAATCGCAGCGATCGTCGGCGGCGCCAGCGTGCCGACGCGCGCGAACGCGTTGTAGATCGTGCCGAGGTCGCGGTAGCGCGCCGGGTCGGCCGGGTCCTTGCCCGCCGCCGCGAGCGTCGCGCGATCACCGCCGGCGCAGAAGTACGGCCCGTCGCCGCTGACGATCACGGCGCCGATCCCCGCGTCGGCGTCGATCGTCTCGCACGCGTCGATCATCGCCTGCGCCATCGTCACGGTCAGCGCATTGCGCGTCGCGGGCGACCGCATCGTCAGCAGCGCGATCCCGTCCTGACATTCCAGGGTCAGAGGTTCTGACATGCCAGGCAGCATCTCATGTCGGGCAAACACCGAGGCGCGCCGCCGCGCCACGTAACCTCCGCCGCGCCGCGATGAACATCACCCTCGTCACCGACCGCGATCTCGAGCAGCTGCTGCCGCTGCTGCGCGGCTACTGCGACTTCTACCGAGCCACGCCGACAGACGCGCAGCTGTTCGCCCTGTGCAAGGCGCTGATCGACGATCCCGAGCGCGACGGGCTGCAGCTGATCGCGCGCGATCCGGGCGGGCGTGCGACGGGCTTTGCGACGGTGTACTGGACCTGGTCGACGAGCAGCGCGTCGCGGATCGGCGTGATGAACGATCTGTACGTGATCGAGAGCGCGCGCGGTCAGGGCATCGCGGACGCGTTGATCGAAGCGTGCCGCGTGCAGTGCGCCCGCCGCGGCGCCAGCCGGCTGACGTGGCAGACCGCGCTTGACAACGATCGCGCTCAGGCCGTGTACGACCGCATCGGGGCGACCCGCGAGCAGTGGCTCGACTACTCGCTGGCGGCAGCGGACGACGGCGAACCGGCACCGGCGCGCTGATCGCCCCCGCGTCAGGCGTCCGTGAAGCGCTCGCAGGCGCGCGGGATCGGACACGTCGCAGCGCGAGCACGCGCGCACGGGCGAGCTGCCGCCGCAGCCGGGTGATCGGCCGCCACCCTGCGGATCTTCAGCGCCCGGGCAGCGGTGCCGATCACCAGCGAAGGACCGTGCAACCGACGGCGTCGACATCCCCGCACACGCTCGACGCGGTGCTCGCGCGCGCGATGGGGCTCACGTGGCCGCTGCAGGTGGTGGTCGTCGCGGCGTGGATCGCGGTCCCGCATCCGCCGGATGCCCGCCAGCTCGCGGTCGCGCTGATCGCGCTCGCCGCGCTGCCGCTGTATCTGCCGCTGCTGGTGATGCGCCGCCCGTCGCTGACGCGCCGGGGGACGAACATCGCGATGGTCCTCGGGGTCGTGCAGATGGGCGCGATGGTGTGGGCCGGAGGCGGCCTCTCCTCGGGCTTTGAGCTGCTGCCGCTGTGGTTCGTGCCGGTGACCGTATGCCTGGTGCCGCGCCTGGACGTGGCCGCCGAGCTGATGACGGTGGTCGTCGGCGCGGCCGTCGCGGCGATCATCGAGGCCCACGGCGCCACGTCGACGCGCGAGGACCCGATGTGGGGCTTTGCGGTGATGGCGGTCGCGACGCTGCTGGTCAACACCGCGATCGCCGGCCGCGTGCACAGCGAGCTGCGGTCGGTCTCGGAGCGCTTTCGCCGCCGCAGCGTGCAGGACCCGCTGACCGAGCTGGCCAACCGCTCGGCGGTGACGAGCTACATCGCCGAGCGCTACAAGGCCGGGATGGAGGGCGCGGCATACGTGATCGACGTCGACGGGTTCAAGTTCGTCAACGACTCGCTCGGCCACCACGCCGGCGATCGCCTCTTGGTCGCGCTCGCCGATCGGCTGCGGTCACACGCGCGGGCCGGGGACCTGCTCGCTCGCACCGGCGGTGACGAGTTCGTGCTGATCGCACCCGGCGTGCGCGCGTCACACGACCTGCAGGCGCTCGGCGACCGCCTGCTGGACGTCTGCGAGCGGCCGTTCACGCTCGACGGCTTTGAGGCGAGCATGTCGATCACGGTCGGCTGCGCGGGCATGGACGCGGCGACGAACGTCGACGAGGCGCTGCGCAACGCAGACCTGGCGCTGTACGCGGCCAAGTCCCAGCAGCGCGGCACGGCGCGGCTGTTCGAGGCGCCGATGCGCGCGCAGGCCGCGACCTGGCTGAGCACCGAGCATCACCTCCGCCGGGCGCTGGACCAGGGCGAGCTGCGGGTCCTCTACCAGCCGATCGTGTCGCTGGACGGCGCCAAGGTGACGAGCTTCGAGGCGCTGCTGCGGTGGCGCTCGGCGGCGCTGGGCGAGGTCAGCCCGATGCAGTTCATCCCTGTGGCGGAACGCACCGGGATGATCCTGCCGATCGGGCGCTTCGTGCTCGAGCAGGCGGTCAGGCAGCTCGCGGCCTGGCGCCAGCGCGGCCATCAGGTCAAGGTGACGGTGAATCTATCGGCGAGCCAGCTCGCCGACGACCACTTCCCCGACCTGCTCGCCGGGCTGCTCGGGGACTGCGCGGTGACGCCCGCCTGGGTCCACCTCGAGCTGACCGAGTCGACCTTGATGGAGCGGGCGACGGGCGGGCCGCTGGCGATGCTCGACCGGCTGCGCGAGGTCGGCGTGGGACTGTCGCTAGATGACTTCGGCACCGGCTACTCGTCGCTCTCGCGGCTGAGCCAGCTGCGCCTCAGCGCAGTCAAGATCGACCGCTCGTTCGTCGCCCGGATGCTCACCGACGCGACCACCGGAGCGATCGTCAACGCCGTCTTGCGGATGGCCGAGCCGATGCAGATCGACGTGATCGCCGAAGGCGTCGAGACGATCGCACAGCGCGACGCGCTGGCGCGCCTGGGCTGCCGCTACGCCCAGGGCTACCTGTTCGCGCGGCCGCTGGAGGCCGGCGCCGCCGAGCTGCTGCTCGACGGCGTGCGCGACTCCGAGTCGCGGGCCGCCTAAGGCCCCGCGGGTCTACCGTGCAGCGCATGGACGCCCGTCACCGCGACCGCGTGCAGGAGCTGCTCGCGCAGGCCGCCGCCGAGCACGCCGGCCTGATCTCCCGAATGACGCCCGAGCTGCGGGCGTCCGTCCCCGTCGATGCGCAAGGCGTCACCAGGGCGATCGACTACCTCGCGACCGCTGCGGGCCTGTCTGACGACGAGCGGCGCGCGCTGGTCCGCCCCCACGCCGTCAACCCGGCGGTGCTGCACGCGCGCGTGTTCGGCGCCGCGCCGCTGACGCGCGCGACCGTGATCGCGTCGTTCGTCGAGGGCGCGCGGGTGCGCGCCGACGCGCTGGCGGCGCTCGCCGACACGATCGGGGGCGAGCCGCTCGGGCGCGAGGTGCGCACGCTGCTGGTCGCCAGCCCGCCGCCGCTCGGCGCCGACGGACCCGACGTCTTGCCGGCCCTGCGCGCCACCTACGCCGCGCACGAGCGCGCCGCGCTGCTGATCGCTGCACGCCTCGATCGATAGTTGGGGCTCTACCTCGCGCAGGGGGCGCGGGTGGCGCACTGTATCGCCGGTGCCGGCCGGGTTCACGGCGATACTGTGCGCCACCCGCCCCCGGGGCTCCTGGCAGAGCCCCCTATCGAGGCAAGATCGTCAGCCCGGCCCAGCCGAGCCCGATTCCGGCGACCCCGGCGACGATCGCCGCGATCGCGACCCGCTCGCCGGCGCGCAGCCGATACGGGTGCGGGAGCGCGCGCCACGCGAGCGCGACGAGGAAGCCGATCACGACCGGCAGCAGCAGCGCGTTGAGGACCTCGACGTCGACGGCGACGCGGACGATCGAGTGGCTGGCGAGCACGACCGCGGCCCCGACCGTCACCGAGGCCGTGTAGATGCCGTAGAACAGCCGCGCATTGCGGGGGTGGTCGTCGAGGCTGCGCCGCGCGCCGAGCGCTTCCGCGACCGCCCACGACGCGGCCAGCGAGACGACGATGCTCGCCAGCAGGGCGGCGGCGCCGGCGATCCCGAGCGCGAGCGTCAGGTAGCTGCGGCTGCCGAGCGGCTGGTGTGACCACAGCGATGCCGCGACCGAGGCGACCCGCGGATGCGCGAGCGCCGCTGCGACCAGGAATGCAAGCTCGAATGACCCCAGCGCGAGCCCGATCAGCTCGACGCGGCGGTAGCCGCCGGCGAGCACGACCGCGAGCAGGAAAGCGGCCGCGAGCGCCACCGGTGTCGGCGTCGGCGAGCATCACCATCAGGCCGGGGCCCAGCACCCACGCCGCCCGCCGCCAGGCGATGCCCGGCGTCGCGGCGACCTGCTCGACGGGCGCCGACACGCCGGCCGCCTTAGGATCCTTAGGGATTTCCCGCGGCGGTCGCGTGAGCCCCGGCGCGACGGCCGTGAAAGCGCGCATCGGCATCGCCGAGGACGGTCGCGGGCGGCTCGCCGTGCAGATACTCGGCCGCGATCGCGCCCCAGTTGCCGGTCGCCCGCAGCTGCGTCAGGACGACGGCGACGATCCCGTGCATGCGCCGGATCAGGAGCGCGTCGGGCGGCAGCGCGAACTGGTGCAGCTGGGCTCTGAAGGCGGCCCGCTGCTCGCCGTCGGCACGCGCGCGCTCGCGGCCCCGGCGGGCGCGTTCGGGTGACAGGCGCCGTTCGCCGGGCACCGCGTACCACTTCGTCGCCCGCACGACCAGCCCGAGCGCAAACTCGTCCTGGACCGCACCCGCGCGCTCGGCGGGCAGATAGCCGCCGATCGTGAGCGCGCGCTTGAGCGCCGCCGCGTCGCGCCCGCGCACCGCCTGCGCGATCGCGCGCTCCTGCGCAAGGCGATCGGCGTCGATCTCACGCAGCAGGCCGTAGTCCATGAAGCAGACGCGGCCATCCGGGCACAGCAGGTAGTTGCCCGGATGCGGGTCTCCGAGCGCGATCCGGTCGCGGTACAGCAGGCCGAAGAAGAACCGGAGCACGATCTCGCCATAGCGGTCGCGCTGCGCCTGGTCGAGCTTGCGCACGGACTCGAAGCGAAGCCCGTCGACGTACTCTGACACGAGCACGCGGGTCGTCGAGAGCTCGCTGTAAACGTGGGGCACGCGGACGAACGGGTGCCGGCGCAGCAGCCGCTCGATGCGCCGCTGGTTGTGCGCCTCGAGCTCGTAGTCGAGCTCCTCGGCGATCCGCTCGCGCAGCTCCTGCGCCAGCGCGCCGACGTCCAGCCCCGGCGCGAGGCGCTTGATCAGCGGCGCGAGCATGATCGCGTTGCGCAGGTCAGCCTCCACCGCCTCCGCCACGCCCGGATACTGGACCTTGACGGCGACCTCGTCGCCGTCGCGCGTCGTCGCGCGATGGACCTGACCGATCGAGGCGGCGGCAAACGCGTGCTCGTCGAAGTCGGAGAACACGCGCGCCAGGGGCACGCCGAGCTCGCGGCGCATGAGCTTCTCCAGGCGCTTGAACGGCACCGGCGGGACGTCGTCGCGCAGCGCCGCGAGCGTCCGTTGCAGCTCGTCGCGCTGCGCCTCGGGCAGGCCGTCGAACTCGACGATCGACAGCATCTGCCCGACCTTCATCGCCGCCCCGCGCATCTGCGCGAGCTCGTGGACGAGCTGCGTGACGAGCGCTGCAGTGCGCTGATCCTGGGCGGCGGCGGCGCGCTCGGGCGTGCGCATGCGGTTGGCGGTTCGCATCCCCGCCCACCGCAGGGCCTGCCCCGTGACCAGGCCGCCGACGCGCGCGCTGCGGGCCAGACGGCCCTTCGGCAGGCTCCCTGCTTGTGGCGGCGGCTCGTCGGCCGGCGGGCTCATCGCCGACCGAGGCTAGCGACCGCCCGGCGTTCGCCGTTGGCCGGCGGTCAGCCGAGACCCCGCCCGTACAGGCGGCGTTGGACGAGTTGCGCCGTGAGCTCGGGACCGACCGGATCGAACTGGGCGAGCTTGTCGTGCTCGGCGCCGGCGCCAAGCTTGCCGCCCTCCGCGCCGAACGGGCTGACACCGCCGCCCTCCGAAGCCGCCTCGCGAGCCGAGTGCGCTCGCGACGCGTCGGAGTCGACATAGACGCGGCGGTCGACGTCCGAGCGGGCGGCTGGGCGCGCTCATGAGCGCCGAGCTCCTGCTCGACAACTCAGCCTGGGCCAGACTCGATCAGGCGTCGCTGCCCCAGGATCGAGCCGACGAGATCGCGGACCTCCTCGTGCAGGGCCGGATCGCGACCTGCGTGCCGTGTCTGCTCCTAGTCGAGCAGAGCGACCTGCAGTTCAACAGCGTCTGGCTCGCGGCGCGCGGCTCGCTCTGATCGCCAGGGCATACGCACGCGCTCGGCCTCCGCGCCCGCTTCCCGCGCGGACGGCATGAGCGGCAGACCAGGCTTGTGAGCCTGAGCGGCGAAGGAACTGCGCCTAGGTCTCGAACCCCACCGGCGGTCGCCTAGGTAGGTAACGCTTGGTCGGCGATGCGCACCCGGCGGAGCGGCAAACGCGCGTTAGCTTTAAAGGAGTTCTCCGTGACGTTGAAGGAGTTCGCTCGGGGCTCTTCGAACTCGCCGCGAGGCTGGCCGATGGAGCGCGCGACGAGCCCAAGCCCCGCAGCCCGTCGCCAACCGTGACGTACCAGCAAAGCCGCGCCCAGCACGTCACGTCGTGTCCCGCAGCAGACCACAAAGTTACACCCGAGAGCGCCGGCTGACCGGCTGTAACGCTGTTCCAGCGTCGACCCGGGCGGCGACATCCGAACTGGCACGTGAGCCGGCGCCCAGCACTTGCGCCGCCCTCGCCGCGCCCGGCCCGCCGTGCCGCAGACTTCCCCCCGACCACCATCCACGGCCTCCACCAAACTAACTGAGCATTATTAGCGGAGTCTCGGGTGGCCGGCGCGCGGAGGCCAGGAGGCGAGTAGGCCACGCCCTGGGGTAGGGTCATGGAGTGAGACGCGCGTCATAACAGCGCGAGTCGCGCCTTGCCCCCTACACCGCCTAGCCGCCTGGAACTACTCATCCAGTGGTGCAGGATGCACCTCTAGCAACGGTCGGTGCCGACGCCGAGGCGCTGCAGGAGCGTGTCGACCGAGCCGATGCGGGGGACGAACAGGAACGAGAACTTGGCCGTCGACGCCTCGACCGTCAACTGCGAGCGCATCAGCACGGTCGGGTCGGTCGGGTTGCCGCCGGCGGCGCCGCTGTTTGACAGCAGCTCGCCGAGCAGGTCGACCTCGACGGTCGGGGGCTCGGGCTCGAGCTCCATCCCGGTCATCTCGACGATCGCGTTCAGATACGAGGTCGCGAGGATGTTGCCGACCTCCTGCAGCGCGGTGCGACCGAGCTCGTCGGCGAGGCTCGTGCCGAGTAGCTGACACAGCTGCTCGCCGGTGTCGTCGGGGAACACGAGCAGGACGTTGCCGCCGTCGGCCTGGATCGGAGTGTCGACCAGCGCGGACCGGCTCATCGGGGCGCCGATCCGGTCGATCGCCTCGGCGAGCACGGTCAGCAGCGCCTCCGAATAGCCGATCTCGACGGGCCGTCCGAGCAGTTGCGACAGCGCCGTGGCGGCGTGGCCGGAGCCGATGTTGGCAACCTCCCGAAGCGCGCTCTGCTGCAGGTCGTCGAACCCGAGACCGCCGTTGTCGGCCACCGACCAGGCGCCGACCAGCGCGCCGGGCTCGAGGATCGGGATCACGTCATCGTCTTTGAGCACCGCGCCGCTGGCGTAGTCGCCGGTCGCCAGGCCGGGCATCTCGAGGCGATCGACGACCAACTGGCCGACCAGCTCTTGCACGGCGAACGCGCGCCGGCGCCCGGACGCCCACACGACGACGGCCGCGGTCGGCTGTTCCTGGCTCAGCCCGAGGCGCCCCGCGACGTCGATCAGCTCGAGCACCTGGCCGCGGAAGCAGACGACCTCGGCCTGCCCGACGCGATGTGCGGTGTGGACGCGCAGGTCGAAGGTCTGCTCGACGGCCGCCATCGGCAGTGCCCAGGCAAGGCCGCCGGCACGGACGACTAGGAGGTGCACCGGGTCTGGCATTTAGGACTCCAATCGGGGGCGCTCGGCTTGCAGCCGGATGATCGGCACGCCTCAGGCGGCGCTTGAGCGAAGGACCCGCGGGCCCGAAGCGTGAACGCCTTTGCCTGCTTGGCGACGATCGCGACGAGGTTGCCAAGCGCGATGTTGGCGTCGAGCAGATGCAGGCCCCAAGCGGGCGTCGGGCTCGGCATCGGCGTCACCGCGACGCCGACGGCGGTGATCTCGAGCACGTTCGCGTCGTCTGCCGAAGAGCAGCGGGCCTGATAGGAGCCGGGCTCGCTCGACCACACGGTCGCCGGCCTGGGCTGCGGCACGCCGACCAGCGCCAATCCAGCCGCGAGCGTGCTGCCGGGGTCAAACGGCTGGCTCGGGAAGATCGGATCGAGCAGGCCGTTGCCGCTGCCCGGCGCCGCCGGGTTCGTGCACTGACCGGGGCGGCACAGCCACACGAGGTGAGAACGCTGGTTGCGTAGTGTGTCGGGTAAACTACACGGCTGACCCGGAGTCGGCATAGTCAGTGCCGGCCTCGGGTTTTGACGCACCCGGATCCGTAGCTTGTCCGATTGGCACCCGAGCTTGGGTGTGGTATTTGTGTGGCACAGAAGTTTGATGGGAGGAGTTCGCAATGAAGTTGATTCCGCCGAACGGCAAGTCACCGTCGGCACAAGCTGTCGCCGAGCGTCGCCCGTTTCCGCAGGTTGCGGTCGCGCGGCGGATCGACTCGGGGCGTCCCACCCGTGTCTGGTCACTACTGTTGCCGCCGCGCTTTCTCGACGGCGGCCGGGGCGCTCGCCGGCCGTTAGACGGGCCGGCGCCGCAGGATCTGCCGTAGCCCCGACCGCTTGCATGCAGACCAGGCGCGTCACACGTTGGTCGAATTGCAAGCCCCTACCTAAATCGCGATGCACGCGACGTCGATCCGCTGATCATGAGCATCTCAGCAATCAGCGGCGTCGGCGCGACGCAATCGATGTTCGACGTGTCCGCGCAATTGGCCCGCAACGCCTCCACATCGGCGGCTGATAGCAACGCCGGCAGCAGTTCCGGCAACGGCGCGAGCAGTTCAGCCGTTGGCGAGAGCGTCAACGTCTCCGTGTTGCGGATGGCGCTGAACTCCGAGCAATCGCTGGTCAACCTCCTCGCCTAGACGGCAGCTCCCGGGACGCCCGACGAAGCAGCGATGCGTCGGGCGCTTCCGGCTGTCAAAGAGTGGATTTTCACCGCCAGTCGGCCGCGCCCGCCAGAACTACGGACAGAATCCGTAGTTTCTACGGATGAAGCTTTGCCCGCCAGCGGACGATGGGTATCGCGAGCAAGTGAGTCGCACCGGAGGTTCTCGGCAGGTGCGCCTCGGAATGTAAGTTCCGGATTGGCCGGGAGGGGTTGCTTCCGGCGCCTCGATAAGGAGGGGCGAAATGGTGCGTGCAAGTGTGGCTGGTCGACGTCTTGTGGGGCTGATCGTGGTTGTCTTGGCAGCACTGGCCGTGGCGATGCCCGCGAGTGCGATCGCGTCGTGGCACGCCAGCCCGGTCAACGCACTGCCAGCGCGGCATGTCCGCGATGCCGGTGCCGCCGGGCAACGCGCGGGCGTGCGTGCCCACATCGAGTACGGCCGCAAGGTCGGGGCCGCGTGCTGAGCTGAGCTGAGCTGAGCTGGCTGAGCACCGGGCACCGCGGGCCGGACAGCTCGCAGGCCCGCGCCGGGAGCAGCGCCGGCGCGCCTGATCAGCTGGCAGGCCGGCGGCCGGGGAGCGCGAGCGCGAGCGGCTCCCCGAGCAGGTAACCCTGGCCGTAGTCGGCACCGAACTCGCGCAGCAGCTGCCTGGTCGGCTCGGTGCTGACATGTTCGGCGATCGCCTGCAGGTGCATGCCGTGGGCGACGTCGATGATCGCCTTGACCAGCAGGCGATCGCTGCGACTCTCGGCCAGCCCCGTGATGAAGTCGCTGGCGATCTTCAGGAACTGGACCGGCAGGTACTTGAGATAGGTGAACGACCCGAACCCCGAACCGAAGTCGTCAAGCGCAAGCATGCAGCCGATATCCGACAGGCCGTGGGCGAACCGTTGCGCCGCGTTGACGTCGACGATCGCCGCGGTCTCGGTCAGCTCGAACGTCAGCCGCGCGGGATTGACCGATTGGTCCGCGACCTGGGCCGCGAGGAAGTCGAGCAGGCCCGGCCGCACGATCGACGCGCCGGACAGATTGACGTGATAGGAAGTCTCGCCGCCCGGGTCCGTCGCCAGCAGCCCGATCGTGCGCTCCAGCACGCGGCGGTCGATGTCCTCAATCAGCCCGACTCGCTCGGCGATCGCGATGAACGCGCCCGGTGACACGAGCTCCCCGTCTTCGCGCAGTCGTAGCAGGACCTCGTAGCGCGTCGTCTTACCGCTCGAGATCTCGACGATCGGCTGCGAGTAGAACTCCAGCCGGTCCTCGGCGAGCGCGTCCCGTAGCCGCTGCGCCCAGCCCGCATCGCGCGCGGGGTCGGTGGCGCGCGGGTCGGTCGAGTACGTGCTGATCCGGTCGCGCCCGACGCGCTTGGCCTCGTACATCGCGACGTCGGCCGCCGCGAGCGAGTCCTCGCCCGACCGATCGGCGCCGATCGGAGCGACGCCGATGCTGATCGTGGTCCGGATCCTGCGCCCCCCGATCAGCAGCTCGAAGCCGCTCACGGCGTTGCGCAACGCCTGCGCGACGACGGTCGCATGCTCGAGGTCGCCTTGCGGTAGCAGCACCGCAAACTCGTCCCCGCCCAGGCGCGCGAGCACGTCGGTCTCGCGCAGTCGGCTGCGCAGCAATTGCGCGATCGACGTGATCAGCTCGTCGCCCGCCTTGTGGCCGAGCGTGTCGTTGACATGCTTGAAACCGTCGAGGTCCCCGAGCAGGAGCGCCCCGCCGGCATTCGGGTAGCGCGCGACGTAGGCGACGTGGCGCGCCAGCTCCTCCATCAACCGCCGCCGGTTGAGCAGGCCCGTCAGCGGGTCGTGATCGGCAAAGTACCGCAGCTCCCGCTCGAAGCGCGACCGCTCGGTCGCGTCGCGAACGATCCGCGCCATCCCGACCGGCATGCCCCGGCTGCCGAGAATCGGAGAGGCGGTGATCTCTACCGGGAACGTGCTGCCATCCTTGCGCAGCGCTTCGCTCGGCGCCTGGCCAACGATCGACCCGGCCAGCGCCCGGGCGCGAATCTCCTCTTGGGCGCGGATGTGCCCGGCCGCTGTCAAGATCTTCTCGGGCCGCCCGAGCACCTCGCCTTCGACATACCCGTACAGCCGCTCGGCGGCGGGGTTCCAGCTGACGATCTTCCCCTCGGGGCTGACTCCGACGATCGCGTCGCCGGTCGACTGCACGATCGCCGTCAGCCACGCGCTGGCGTCCTGTGCGCGCTGCAGCGCGATCACGTCGCGCACGATCGCGACCGCGACGATCGATCCTTCGACCTCGACCGCGCGCAGGCTGATCTGGACCGGAAACTCGCGGCCTTGCTTGTCGAGCGCAAACAGCTCGAGGTCGTCGCCGAGCGAGCGCGCAGACAGCGTCAGCTTGTCGCATAACGCGGCCTCGCCCTCGCGGCGGCGCGCACGCATCCGCTCCGGCACGAGTCGCTCGAGCGTCGCGCCCACGAGCTCGTCGCGCGCGTAGCCGAACATCCGCAGCGCCGCCTCGTTGGCCAGGACGATGCGATGGCGCTCGTCGATCACGATCGTGGCGTCGGGGCTCGACTCGACCAGGCCTCTCGCCAGCGTGACGAGCTCACCGGGCTGCATGCGACCACCCCGCAGCGCTTCGGGGTATCACCTCATCAGACTCCATCCCGGGACTAGTGGCACATCTGGCACAACTAGCGGGAGAAACACCATGACCGAGCATCATCGCATCGTCCAGGTTCGGGGCGAGCCAACCGCCGGAACTGTCAGGGTGCGCGTGCGCGTGGCACTGACCGGCTACGCAAGCCCCCGATGGTCGCGCTGGTTTGGCTGATCCGCTGGCGATCGGCCTGGACCGACCCCTGACGCTACTTGCCGGTCGTGCGGTGCGCCGCAGCACGCGCAAAGCCGGCGCGGCCCTGCCCGCCTGCCCCGCCGCCACGTGACGCGCCGTTGCCGGGGGGCGTGGTCCGGCGAAGCAGCAACTGCAGCGCGCGGTCATGCGGCCCCGGCTCTGCTCGCGCGCTCAGGGTCTTGGGGTTGACGGTCCGAAACCCAGGCCCACGCGCCGGATCGAACACCGCCACCACGACCTTCGAGTGGCTCGGGATGTCGAACACGATCCCGTCGAGCTGGGGTCCACCGGTCGCGACCCGCACGAGGTCGCCTGTGCTCGTGGTCTCCATTTGAGTCCAGCGTACCGCGCCAGGCCCGGATTCGAGCCTGGCTGCAAAACACGCCATATATAGTCGAGTTTCTCGTCCAGGCCCCGGGCCGAAGACGTCGGACTAGGGGCCCGCGGACCCTAGGCGTGGATCGGCTCGAGCAGCTTGTCGGTGACGCGGGTGACGACGATCGTCCCGCCGCCGATCGCGTCCGTGCGCTTGACGCCGAGCGTAACGAGCTGCTCGCCGACAAACGCCGTCGCCACGGCGTCTGACGCGAGCGCCGCGTCGCGATCGCGGAACACGCTGACCGACACCAGCTCGCCGTCGCCCAGTCCGAGCACGAAGTAGGCGACGAACCCGTCCAGCGCCGAGATTCGCTCGGCCAGCCGGGTGTCGACGACCCGCCACACGACCTCGCCGAGATCGGCGCCGCCAAGGCCGTACCGGCGCACGCGCGCAAACCGCGCCGGCGCCGCCTCCAGCAGCTCCGGCAGCGCGCGGCTGACCGGGATCGTGCCGCTGCACGCTTCGGTCATCGTCACGTCGAGCGCCGCCCGGCGCTCCTGCGTCCAGCGGCGCGCCAGCTCGCGCGACGCGGCTGCCTGCTCGGGCTCGGAGAACACGCTGATCGTCATCGCCGTGCCGTCGCCACCGTCCAGGAACGCGTACCACACGAACCCGGGCTGCGCCGCGATCAGGTCGGCGAAGCTGGCCTGCACGAGCGCCGCGAACTCGTCGATCGGCGTTCCCCCCAGCGCATAGGACCTGATGCTCGCGTACATTGCCCGGGCGAAGCCTATCTCGATCAGCAAACCCCCACGTCCGGCGCGTGTCGCGGCGCTGGGCTTGGCGTTGGCGGCGGCGGCTCGCCCTACGGGTCGGCGGCAGCGCCGTCGGGGGCTTGCGCCTCGAGCTCGGCGCGCGCGGACTGCAGCGCTTGCAGGGCGGCGGGATCGGGGACCGGGTAGTGCGGGTCGATCTCGATCAGCGTCTGTGCGAGCACGGCGCCGACCGCGATGTGAGCAAACCACTTGTGGTTGGCGGGGATCACGTGCCACGGAGCCCAGTCGGTGCTCGTGTGGGTGAGCATCTCCGAGAACGCGTGCTGGTACTCGTCCCAGCTGGCCCGCTCGCGCGCGTCGGCGGCCGAGAACTTCCAGTTCTTGGACGCGAGGTCGATCCGCTTCAGGAAGCGGACGCGCTGCTCCTCACGCGAGATGTTGAGGAACAGCTTGACGATCCGAAAGCCATTGTCGACCAGGTAGCGCTCCCAGTCGTTGATCTCGCGAAACCGCCGATGCCAGCTGTCGCCAGACCGCGCCGCGCCCGGGAGGCGCTCGAGTGCCAGTACCTCCGGGTGCACGCGCACGACGAGCACCTCCTCGTAGTGGGAGCGATTGAAGATCCCGATCTGGCCGCGCGCCGGCAGGCAGCGCGCGTAGCGCCACAGGAAGTCGTGGTTGAGCTCCTCGGCGGAGGGCACCTTGAAGCTGTGGACGGCGACGCCCTGCGGATTGACGCCGCTCATCACGTGGCGGATCGTCCCGTCCTTGCCGGCGGCGTCGATCCCCTGCAGCACGACCAGCACGCCGTAGGTGTCCTGCGCCGCAAGGCGGTCCTGGTACTCGGACACGAGCTCGACGCTGAGGCGCAGTTGCTCCTCGCCCTCGCGCTTCTCGAGCCACCCGGCTTTGAACGCGGGGTCGAAGTCGCGCTCGAGAATCACCTTCGAGCCGGGCGCGACGCGCAACGGCTCGGTCAGCGCCGCGAGCTTCCCGATCGACGTCTGTGTCATCGAGCGCTCACGCTAGCGCGTCTCGGCGTGGCTGCGCAGCGACCGTCGCGAGATCCATGAACGTGTCGCGCTCAGAAGACGACGGTCGTGTTGCGGTGGCGCAGCACGCGATCCTGGCAGTGTGACTGGACCGCCCGCGCGAGCACGGTGCGCTCGATGTCGGCACCGCTGTGGGCCAGCTCGGCGACGCCGTAGCTGTGGTTGACGCGGACCACGTCCTGGTCGATGATCGGGCCGGCGTCGAGCTCCTCGGTCACGTAGTGCGCGGTCGCGCCGATCAGCTTCACGCCGCGCAGCTTGGCCTGCTCGTACGGCGCCGCGCCGACGAACGCCGGCAGGAACGAGTGGTGGATGTTGATCACCGGCACCCGCACCCGCGCCAGGAACTCGCCCGACAGGATCTGCATGTAGCGCGCGAGCACGATCAGGTCGCAGCGGCGCTCGAGCAGCTCGAGCAGCCTTGCCTCCGCTTGCGGCTTGGTCTCCCTGCTGATCGCAATCTGCTGGTAGGGCAGGCCGAAGCGCTCGACCTCGTCGCGCAGATCGGGGTGGTTGGACACGACCATCACGACGTCGGCCTCGAGCTCGCCTCGGCGCCAGCGCCACAGCAGGTCCAGCAGGCAATGGTCGCTCCTGGAGACCATGATCGCGACGCGCTTGCGCTCGGCCGCGTCCCACAGCCGCCAGGTCATGCCGAACGGCTCGGCGATCGCGAGCCCGAAGCGCTCGGCCAGGCCGACCGTCCGCTGGGCGGCGATCGTGAACTCGATCCGGATGAAGAACGTGCCGCCTTCGGGGTCGGTCGAGTACTGGTCCGAGCGGACGATGTTGGCGCCGAACTCGAACAGGAACTGCGACACCGCCGCGACGATCCCGGGACGATCCGGGCACGAGATCAGCAACCGGATCACGCGCCGGCTGTCGCCGGTGTGGGTGGGCGCGGCGCTCAGGGCGCGCGAAGTATCGCTCACGGACCGGTGCCGCGCGCGACCGACGATCCGGGCGCGTGCGGGCGGCGGGCTGTCAAGCCGCGGCCGTGGGCGTGCTTGACTGCGCCAGATGAGCGATTCCCTGAGCGCAGAGACGGTGGTGATCACCGGCCACGGCGACGACGAGGTCCCGGCCTACGTCGCGCGCCCGACCCCCGAGGCGCCGCGAGGCGGCGTCGTCGTGATCCATCACATGCCCGGCTATGACCGGGCGACGAAGGAGATCGTGCGGCGCTTCGCCGAGCTCGGCTACGACGCGATCTGCCCCAACCTGCACTGGCGCGAGGCCCCCGGCGCGGCACCCGATGACGCCGCCGCAGCCGCGCGGGCGCAAGGCGGCGTCCCCGACGAGCGGCTGATCGGCGACGTCGCCGGCGCGGTCGCCTACCTGCGGGCGCTGCCGACCGCCAACGGCAAGGTCGGCGTGATCGGGTACTGCTCGGGTGGGCGCCAGGCGGTGCTGGCGGCGTGCAACGTCGACGTCGACGCGGTCGTGGACTGCTACGGCGCGTTCGTCGTCGGCACGCCACCGGCCGAGTTCCCGCTCAAGGTCACCAACCTCGTCGATCAGCTTCCCAAGCTGCGCGCGCCGCTGCTGGGGCTGTTCGGCAACGACGACTCATATCCCAGCCCCGAGCAGGTGACCGAGCTGGACCAAATCCTGACCGACAACGACAAGCCGCACGAGTTTCACCGCTACGACGACGCCGGTCACGCGTTCTTCTCGGTCGACCGGCCTTCCTACCGCGTCGCCGCCGCCAACGACGGCTGGGAACGGATCGCCGCGTTTTACGACACCTACCTCGGAGGCTGACATGTGCACGTACGCGACCGTGAAGGTGGGCCTCGAGGGCAGCGCGAAGGGCCCCGACTCGAGCTGGTTTCACGTCACCGACGGCGTTGTGTACTTCGATCACCCCGTCCACGCGATGGCCGAGCACACGCTCAACATCGACTTCGCCGACCCGGCCACGGGGCCCTCCGCCCGCGTCGCGGTCGAGCTGACCGCCGGCTCGGCGCGCGAGCTGGTGGCGGCGATCGAGGCTGCGCTCGCGTCCGCGCCGGCGGAGCTGCTCACCTGAGGGTGCCGGCCGCCGGCGGGCGCAGCGGCCCGACTGGCGGTGATCGTTTTGAGGACCGTCCGGGCCGGTTGAATTCGATCTTCGATGGCGGTACAGTCGCACGCGGCGCTGTGTCGGGGAGAGCTGTAACGCTCCTGGATCAGGGGAGTCCTGCCCCGCCACGCCGCCGAGTGGAGAGAAGATGGAGACCGCACGGAACCAAGCGCAATCCAGCTCCAGGACCAAGCACGAGCGCGCGGTGACGCGGACGCTGACGTGGGCCGAGGAGGCCGCCGCCAGTGGTGACCACGCCGACGCGCTCGCGTGGCTCGAGACGCTGGTCGCGGCCGGCCACTCGCTCAGCGGCGAGTATCAGCGCAAGCGGGAGGCCTGGCGCCTCGCGCTCGGCAACGGCCGGTCTGCCAACGGCTAGGGGTAGCTAAATTAGCTAGCTAAGGGCACACGCCGGCGGTGCCGGCCACCCGGGTTCAAGTTCGAGCCCGAGCCGCCGATTCGGAGCGAGAGATGAGTATCGATGCTGTCGTCGGGCGGATCGATCAGATCCTCGCCATGGAGCAGGACCTGCTGGACCCCGCCTCGACTCAGAGCACCGCCCAGACGGCCTACGCGCTGCCGTCCACCACGAGCACCGACGCCAGCGCCGGCACGAGCTTTGCCAATGCGCTCGCAGGCGCCCAAGCCCAGCTCGCCGGCGGCACTGCGACGACCGGCGGATCGGGGCTCGCGGCCGCGACCAGCAACGATCCACGGATCACGGCGATGGTCAACGAGGCTGACTCGCTGCTCGGCAAGCCGTACGTGTTCGGCGGCGGGCATTCGGGCTGGACACCCAGCAGCGGTTATGACTGCTCGGGCTTCGTCTCGGCGGTGCTGCACGC
>JBEKRJ010000016.1:0-18921 GCA_049518835.1 Solirubrobacteraceae bacterium | reverse complement strand
ACCTGCTCGACGCGCAGCGGACGATCTCGCAGCGGACGTTCGAGCGAGTGCGGCGGATCGAGCTGCAGCTCGGCGTGCCGCCGTCGCACTACGAGCCGGGCGCGCCGCGCGAGGATCGCGAGGCGCTCGGCGTATGAGCGCGGGTGACCTTGCCGCGCCGGCGGTCCCGACCGGCAACACGTACGACAAGTACGGCTCGAGCAACCCCGTCGTCCGACGGCTGATGGGGGCCTTCGAGCGCTCGCTGGCGGAGCTGTTTCACCTCGCGGCGCCGGGCTCCGTGCTCGACGTCGGCTGCGGCGAGGGCGTGCTCACCGACCGCTGGGCGACGCAGCTGCACGGCGGACGCGTCGTCGGCGTCGACCTCGAGGACGCCAAGCTGCGAGCCGAATGGGCGCGCCGCGACCGTGACAACCTCGAGTTCCGCGCGGGGCGTGCCGAGGAGCTGCCGTTCGCGGCCGGCGAGTTTGACCTCGTGACCGCGATCGAAACGCTCGAGCACGTCGCCGACCCGGCGCTCGCGCTCGCGGGGATGGCGCGCGTGGCGCGGCGCCACCTACTCGTCTCGGTCCCGCGCGAGCCGTTGTGGCGGCTGTTGAACATCGCGCGGGGGGCGTACCTGCGCGAGCTGGGCAACACCCCCGGTCACGTCAACCACTGGTCAGAGCGCGGCTTCGCGACGCTGCTGTCACGCCACGGCGAGATCGTGCAGGCGCGCGCGCCGCTGCCGTGGACGATGCTGCTCGTGCGGGTCCGATGAGCGCCCGGGACGGCGCGGTCGCGGTCTCCGAGTCCCCCGCGCCGCCGCCCGCGGCGGGCGGCGGCAGCGGCTCGGGCCCGGCCGGCGAGGCCCGCTCGTACGCATCGGGGGCGCGCATCCTGTCGATCGGGATCGCATCGACAGGCGTGTTCACGTTCCTGTACCTCGCGGTCGCCAGCCACGTGCTCGATCCCGCGTCCTACAGCCGGATCTCGCTCCTCTGGGCGATCATGTACGTGATCCTGTCGGTGATCTACCGGCCGATCGAGCAGCTGCTGTCGCGCACGATCGCCGATCGCCGGGCGCGCGGCCTGCACGACCAAGCGCTGCGGATCCCGATCCTGATCCAGGCCGGCTTCGCGTGCCTGTTCCTCGTCACCGCGCTCGCGCTCAGGCATCAGATCGAGCACGGGATCTTCGACGGCTCGAGCGCGCTGTACTGGATCCTCGTGGTCGCCGTGCTGGCGTACGCGGCCAGCTACTTCGCGCGCGGCTGGCTCGCCGGACACCAGCGCTTCGAGCTCTACGGCGGGCTCGTGTTCCTGGAGTCGACGTCGCGGTTTCTATTCGCGCTCGGGGTCGCGGTCGGGATCGGCTCGGGCCAGGGCGCGGTCGGACTTGGGATGGCGGTCGCACCATTCGCCTCGCTGTGCGTGATCCCGTTCGCGTTCTCGCGCATCCGCCTCAACGCGCCGGCGGGGACGCCGGCCGCCGACGCGGCCCGCGAAGGGCCCGTCCACGGCCAGCTCGAGGAGGCCGCGACCGACCTCACGCTGCGCCACGGCGCCCGCTTCGCGATCTCGGTCGTCGGGATCATGTTCGCCGAGCAGACGCTGATGAACGCCGGCGTGCTGATCGTCGCCGCAAACTCCACCGGCGCCGACTTGACGACCGGGCTGACCGGGTTCGTGTTCAACGTGCTGCTGATCGTCCGCGCGCCGCTGCAGCTGTTCCAGGCGATTCAGACCTCGATCCTGCCCCACCTCGCGGGACTCGAGGCACGCGAGAGCGCCGATGAGTTTCACCGCGCGATCCGGATCACGGTGCTCGTGATCGCTGCGTTCTCCGGCGCCGTCGCGCTCGGGCTGCTCGCGGTCGGACCGCCGGTGATGACCGCGCTGCTGGGCAACAAGGGCTTTCACTACGGCCGCTTCGGGCTGGCGCTCGTCGGTCTCGGGATGGGCCTGCACCTCGTCTCGGGCACGCTCAACCAGGCGGCGCTGGCGCGCGGGAGGGCAGCGCAGGCGTCGATCTGCTGGCTGTGCGCGGCGGCGCTGTTCGTCGCGTTCGTCGCCGCGCACACGATCAGCTCGGAGGTGACGCGCGTCGAAGTCGGCTACTTCGGCGCCACGCTCGTGCTCAGCGGCCTGCTGGCGGGCGTCTACCGCCGCGGGCGGGCTGGCGTCGCTCTGACCGCGCCGGGGGCCGTCGCCTGAGCCGGCCGAGGGCCGGCTCGCCTGAGCCGGCCGAGGGCCGGGCGGCTGAACGGCTTTAGCCCGAGGTCAGCGGCGCGCAGGCGGGCTGCTTCTTGGCGGCCGCCTCGAGCTCGGGGCTCCGCAGGCCGCCCAGGCCGGTGCCGATCTGGTTCAGCGAGGACTGAATCGAGGCGGCGAGCTTCTTGCCGGCGTCCTGGAACGCCGTCGAGCTGGCGGTCGGCAACGCGGCGGCCTGTGATTGTCCTCGCGTGAGCGCCGTCTGGATCTGGCTGAACGCGGCCACGAACGCGCCCGCCACCGTCTTGCCGTCCTTGATCGACGGCGTCCCGGCCGCCTGTAGCTTGGCGACGACGGCGCCGGTGTCCGCGACCGCGGCGGTGAAGAACTTCTTGATCGCGGCTTTGCCCTGATCGGCGTTCTTGATCGCGGCGACGTTGAGCGCCCCGCTGCGGGTGTCGATGTCCGTCGCCCAGCCGCGCACGGCGCTGCACACCGTCTTGACGTATGCCGCCGCCGACACGTCCGAGGACCCTGAAGACGTGCTGCCGCAGCCCGCAACAGCGAGCGCGACCAGCGCGCTGATGACCGCGACGACCCTACGCACCCCGAGGCACCCTACCGGATCGGTCACCCGGAAAGACCGGTGACCGGCGGAGCTCAGCCAGCGCCCGCGGAGCCCAGCCAGCGCGGGCGGAGCCCAGCCAGCGCGGGCGGAGCCCAGCCAGCGCGGGCGGAGCTCAACCAGCGTCCGCGGAGCTCAGCCAGCGTCCGCCGAGCTCAACCCGCCCCGGCGGCGGCGACGATCGCCGCGTAGGCGGCGGCCGGGTCGGCGGATCCGAACACAGCCGAGCCGGTCACGAGCACCCCGGCGCCGGCCTGCACGCAGCCGCGGACGGTCTCTTGGTGCACGCCGCCGTCGACCTCGAGCGCAACCGATGCGGGCAGCGATCGCCGCATCCGCTCGAGCTTGCCGTACGAGGCCGGAATCAGCTCCTGCGAGCCCCAGCCGGGGTTGACGCTCATACACAGCGCGAGGTCCAGCGTCTCCGCTGCGACCTCGGCGAGGCTGTCAGCCGGAGTCGCCGGGCAGATCGCCGCGCCCGCCGAGCAGCCCGCGTCGCGGATCGTTGCCAGCGCGTAGTGCACGTGCGGCGTCGCTTCGTAGTGGATCGTGATGTTGTCGGCACCGGCGCGCGCGAACTCGGCCACCTGGCGCTCGGGACGCTCGATCATCAGGTGAACGTCGATCATTGCGCCGGCGGCGTGCACGAGGTCGGCGATCGCCGAGACGGCCAGCGCACCGAACGTGATCGGCGGCACGAAGTGGCCATCCATCACATCGACGTGAATCACCCGCGCGCCAGCGGTGAGTACCTCCTCGACCTGCGATCCCAGGCGTCCGAAGTCGGCCGACAGGATCGACGGCGCAACTCGCAGCTCGCGCAGCAACTCGGAGCGCACGGCCGGCTAGACCGCCCTCAGCATGCTGCCGTGACAGTGGTTGCACGCCACGATCGCGGTGCTCGACATCCGCACGATCGTCGAGTGCTCACCGCAGTTCGGGCACACCGAGACAAGCTCGTAGCGCTGCAGGCAATACACGCAGCGGTAGCGTCCCGGCACCGCCGTGGGACGCAGCCACGGCTCGCCGCAGGCGGGGCACTCTGGACCGCGCTTGACCTGAGGTTCGGCCACGATCCTTCTAGGGTACCGGCCGCGTTGGCGGCAAACCTCGACGCAGGCGCGCGACGAAGAACCCGTCGGTGCGATCGCGGTGCCCCAACAGCTGCAGATACGGCGATCCCGGCGCCTGGCGCAGGCACGGGTACGCGTGCCCGAGATCGTCCGCCGACCACTCTGAATGCTCGCCCAGGAAGCGCCGCACGACGCCCTCGCTCTCCGCGTCTGAGATCGTGCAGACCGAATACACGAGCGTGCCGCCGGGCGCGGTCGCGGCCGCGCCGGCTGCCAGGATCCGCGCCTGCAGGTCGCTGAGCTCGGCGATCGACTCGGGGCTGGCACGCCAGCGGATGTCTGGGCGCGACTGCAGCGTCCCCAGGCCGCTGCACGGAGGATCGACCAGCACCTTGCCAAACGGCCCTGCGGCCACTGGCTGCGATGCGTCGGCGGCCCGCACCTGCACCCAGCCGGCGCGCATCCGCGCGCAGGTCTGCGACAGCATCCTCGCCCTGCCGCGGTGGCGCTCGATCGCAACCAGCTCCCCCTCGCCGGCCATCAACGCCGCGAGGTGCGTGGTCTTGGCACCCGGGGCCGCGCACAGGTCGAGCACCCGGTCCCCTGGCCTCGGCGCCAGCACCCGCGAGACGAGCATCGAGGCGCGTGACTGCGGCATGATCGCCCCCGCGCGCCACAGCGGCGACGCGTGCGGATCGAACGGCGCCTCGAGCACGATCCCCTCCGGCAGCCCGGCGGCCGCGCGGACCCGAACAGGCAGCCGCGTGCACAGCTCGTCGCGCTGCGCGACGAGCGTGTTGACCCGCAACGCCGATTCGGGCGCTCGGTTGCTGTGCGCCAGCAGCGCCCGCGCCTGCTCGGCGCCGAGCTGCGCAAACCACAGCTCGGCGAGCCAGACCGGCACCGAATGCAGCGTCGCCGCCCCGGCGGCGGTGCGATCGTCGAGCGCGGCGAGCAGCGCACTTCCCTCCCGCGCCGCGCGCCGCAGCACCGCGTTGACAAGCCCCGCGCCACCCCGGCCGGCGTGCTTGACCAGCTCGACGCTCTCGTTGACCGCCGCGTGGTCGGCCACGCCGCCGAGCAGCAGCAGCTGGAACAGCCCAAGGCGCACCGCGGCGAGGACCGGCGGATCAAGCGCCTGCGCCGGCCGGTCAGCGAGCTGCGCGGCGATGTGGTCGATGGTCGCGGCACGTTGCACGGTGCCGTAGGCAAGCTGCATCGCCAGCGCCCGGTCGCGCGGCGACAGCGACCGCGCCTCGGAGGCGAACGCGCGGTCGGCATAGGCCCCCTGCTCAAACACGCGTCGCAGCACCGCGTACGCGCACGCCCGCGCCGGCGAGACCGCAGCGGTCGATGCGCGCCGGCCCGGCCTGCGGCGCCGCTGGCGCTGTGCTTCGTCGCCGTCGCCCGCGCCGGCGGCCGATGTCGGTCCACTGCGCGGTAGCGCTCCGTCGCTGGGAGCCCGCGAGCTCATCGCCGCAGCCCGCGCAACCAGTCCTCGCCGCTCATCGGCCGCCCCCCGGGCGGCTGCACCGCAAGCAACTCGAGCGCGCCCGACGCGCAGCCCAGAACCGGTCGCGGCCCTCGCAGCGAGACGATCCCCTGCGGCGGGCCGCCTGCGGCGATCACGTGCACGCGGCTCACGCCGAGCCGGCCGCCGTCTGCGAGCTCGACGCGGGCGCCGATGTGGGGCGTCAGCGCCCGGACAACCCGCTCGAGCTCCGGCGCCGGCCGCCCAGGATCCAGGATCCGATCCGCGGCGTCGATCTTCTCGGCGTACGTCGCGCGGGCGTCGTCCTGCTCGCTGCACGGCGGGCATTCGTCGAGCGCTAGCACGAGCAGCTCACCACCGAGCGCCTGCAGCCGCGGCGCGAGCGTGCCGTATGTGTCTTGCTGCTCGATCGGCTCGGCTTGCTGGCTGCAGATCGGGCCGCTGTCGAGCCCCGCGGTCAGGCGCATGATCGAGATTCCGGTCCGTTCGTCGCCGGCGATGATCGCCCGCTCCACCGGCGCGGCGCCGCGCCACCGCGGCAGCAACGATGGATGGACGTTGAGCATCACGTAGTCGGACAGCAGCGGATCTTTGATCAGCGCCCCGAACGCGCACACGCAGACGACCTCCGGCCCGGCACCACGGATCCGCGCGCGGGTGGCCTCGTCGTTGACGGTCGCCGGCTGCTCGAGCTCGATCCCAAGCTCGCGCGCCGCGTCGGCAACCGGCGGCGAGGCGAGCTTGCGGCCGCGTCCACGGGGCCGATCAGGGCGCGTGACGACCAGCCCCGGGCGGTGCGGCGAGGCTGCGAGCCGCCGCAGGATCGCGGCGGCGAAGTCAGAGGTGCCGAGGAAGACGGTCCGCACGCGCAGGTCGCTCAAGCGGCCTGCGGGGCCTCGCGCAGCTTGCGCATCGCCTGCTTGCGCTGCTCGCGCGTGGTGCGATCGAGGATCAGCACGCCGTCGAGATGGTCGAGCTCGTGCTGGATCACGCGCGCCTCGAGCCCCGTCGCCTCGACGAGAATCGGCTCGCCGGCTTCGTCTTGAGCCCGGACGCGGACGTGGATCGGGCGCTCCACGTCGACGAGCACCGCCGGCAGGCTCAGACAGCCCTCCTCGGCGACCTCTAGGTCGTCGCCTGCCCATTCGAGCACGGGATTGACGAGCGCGGCGACCGGCGACTGCTGCTGAACCTTGTACACGAGCACGCGGTGCAGCACCCCGACCTGGGTCGCCGCGAGCCCGACGCCGAGCGCGTCGTCCATCAGCTGCCCCATCCGCACGATCTCCTCGCGCAACGCTCGATCGAACTGCTGCACGGGGCGCGCTCGCGTCCGCAGCACCGGGTCGCCGAACTTGCGCACGTGCGCGAGCGCGGTCGCGCGGCGGGCCGCGACCTCGGGGTCGAGCTCGCTGTCGTCGGTCTCCTGCGCCTCGTCGGCTTGTTGCTCGACCTCTACCGCGGGTTCGTGCTCGGGGCCGGCGGTCGCGGGTGATTCACGGGACACGGGATTGAGTTTAGGACCCTTAGGACGCGCTACTGCGGGTCGACATCGACGCTGACGCTGACCTGGCGCGTTCGCCGGGTGCGTGGCAGCGCATCGACCGCCGCGCCTACCGCGCGGATCGCCGCTGCGCGGTCGGTCGCCTTGACGACGAGTTGGCTGCGTGCGCGGCCGCGCAGCGCAAACAGCGGCGCCGGGCCGAGCACGGTGGCGCCCGGGGCGTCGATCTGGGCCCTCAGCAGCGCGGCGATCTCGCCGGCGGCAACCGCCGCAGCGGCGCCGGCGCCCGCGCCGGTGTGCGCAGCGGCGCCGCTCGCGCGGGCAGCGGCGCCCTGCTCGATCGCCGCCGAGCACACGACCCTGATCAGCGACGAGAACGGCGGGTAGCTCAATGCGCGGCGGCGCTCGAGCTCTCCGACCAGAAAGCCGTCGGCGTCGTGGTGCGCGGCGAACCGGATCGCGCGGGCGTCGGGCGCGAGCGTTTGCACGAGCACGCTGCCGCGAGCGTCCCGCGTCCCCCCGCGTCCCGTCCGGCCCGCGAGCTGCGTGATCAACGCGAACGTCCGCTCTTCGGCTCGGAAGTCGGGGAACCGCAGCGTCTGGTCGGCATCGAGCACGATCCCGAGCGAGACATCCGGGAAGTCGTGGCCCTTGGCGACCATCTGGGTCCCGACCAGCAGCCCCGCCGGCGCCGCATGGAAGCGCTCCAGCGTCCGCGCGCGCTCGTTGCGCCCCGACAAGTCGGCGTCGAGGCGAAACACCGGAAAGCCCGGCTCGCCGAGCGCCTCGCGCAGCTCGTGCTCGAGCCGCTCGGTGCCGGCGCCGTGGCGCGCGACGGCAACCGCGCCACACGCCGTGCACCTGCTCGAGACCTGCTCGCGGTGCCCGCAATGGTGGCAGGCGATGTATGCGCGCCCGCCATCGCCGGCGCGGTGCAGCACGAGCGCGACTTCGCAATTCGGGCACATCCAGACCCGCCCGCACGCGCGACACGAGAGGAAGTTCGACCAGCCACGGCGGTTGAGCAGCACGATCGCCTTACTCCCCGCCCGGCGCACGTCCGCCAACGCGTTCCGCGTCTGCGGATGCAGAGGATGGTCGCGCCCGCGCATGTCGAGCACCTGCACCGCGGGCAGCGGCCGGCCATCGACGCGCTCCCGCAAGCGCAACGTCACGATCGACGGCCGACCGGGCGATTGTGGCCCGGCGGGCGCCAGCGGCTGTTGCCGCCCGGCAACGCCCGGCCGCAAGTGCAAGGCGCTTTCAGGCCGCGGCGTCGCGCTTCCGAGCAGCAGCACGGCGCCGTGGTCGCGCGCCCGGCGCTGCGCGACGCGTCGCGCGTCGTAGCGAGGATCGCCCTCGTGCTTGTAGGAGCTCTCGTGCTCCTCGTCGACGATCACCAGCCCGATGTTCGCCAGCGGGGCGAACACGGCCGAGCGCGGACCCACGCACACGCGAGCCTCGCCGCTCGCCAGCCGCTGCCATTCGTCGTAGCGCTCGCCCTGCGCCAGCGCAGAGTGCAGCACGGCGACAACGTCGCCAAAGCGCGCCTCGAAGCGCGCGAGCGCCTGCGGCGTGAGCCCGATCTCAGGAACGAGCACGATCGCCGAGCGCCCCGCGGCGAGCGTCGCCTCGACGGCCCGCAGGTAGACCTCGGTCTTCCCCGAGCCTGTCACCCCGTGCAGCAGGAAGTGCCCGCTCCTGCTCGGCAGCGCGTACAGGACCGCATCGAGCGCGGCCTGTTGCTCGGCGGTCAGCGGCGGCGGCGTCGCGCTTGCGTGTCCGACCGTGTGGCGGGCCGGTCGGCGCCGGCTCGCCGCGCGCCGGATGATCACCAAGCCCCTGGACTCGAGCCGCCTGAGCACGGCCGTGCCCAACTCAGCCGCGACCAGCGCGCCGTCGCGCTCCAGCGCATCGAGTGCGCGGCGCTGGCGCTCGGTCAGCTGCGCGCCGCCGCCCAACGCCGCGCGACCAGCCTCGGTGAGCTCCGCGACCAGCACCTTCCTGGTCTGCATTCCATCCGCGATCCCCGGCGCGAGCATCAGGGCGAGCGCCCGCGCGGGCGTCGAGCAGTACTCGCGCGCGATCCACGTTGCCAATGCCACGAGATCCTCGGGCAGCGGGGTGCCGAGGACAGCTTCGGGCTCGACGAGCTTTTCGGGCGCGACCTCGGAGCTGTCGGCGAGCTCGACCACGACGCCGAGCATGCGGCCGTGACCGAAGCGCACGCGCACCACCGAGCCGACCGCGACCTCGCGCTGGTCGGCCCGCAGTCGGTAGTCGAACGGGCCGCGGACCGCGCGCGTCAGCGTCAGCGGCTGGACTCGGGCGATCAAGGTCGCGGAGCTTGCTGGCATCGGCGCACGGAGCGTAGAGCGCGTCAACGACGACCAGGAATGACGGACGCGGTCCCACCGCCACCTCGGCGAGGCGCTCCGCTACGCTCAGCCGCGGTGGACCCAGAGCGCGGCGAGCAGGTGTTCTTTCACGGCCACCCGTCGTGGCTGTCGATGCTTGGCTTCTACGTCAAGGGCGCGCTTGCCGGCGTGCTGGCCGGCGCAGCCGCAGGCGTCGCGACGGCGGCCGCGGCCGGACATGTCCAGGATGGATGGGTGGCCCTCGCCGTGCTGGTCGTGTTCATCGCGATCGTGATCGCCGGCCTGCTGAGGCGGATCGCGACCACCTACATGATCACCAATCAGCGACTTGCGATCCAGCTCGGGCTGCTGTCACGCAACCTGCACCAGACGCGGTTGGAGCGGGTGCAGAACGTCAACTCGAGCCAGTCGCTGCCGGCGCGGATCCTGGGCATCGGCAACGTCGACTTTGACACTGCCGGCGAATCCGGGTTTGACTTCACCTTCCGCGGCGTCAGGCACCCGCATCGGATCGTCCGGACCGTCGATCGGGCGCTACACGAGCTCCAGCACGCCGGTTCCGGCCTGTGATCCGCCCGCTGAGGCGAGCCTGGCTACGAAACACGCCGTATACACGGTCGGTTTTGCAGCCAGGCCCGTCTCAGCGGGCCGGCTGGCCCTGATCGGGCGCGGCGAGGCCGGCGGCGGCGCGCAGCAGCGCGGCCTTGTCGGTGCGCTCCCAGGTGAAGTCGTGGTCCTCGCGGCCGAAGTGGCCGTAGGCGGCGGTCTTCTGAAAGATCGGCCGGTGCAGACGCAGGTACTGGCGAAACGCGCCCGGGCGCAGGTCGAAGTGCTCAGAGATCAACGCCAGGATCTTCGCCCGCCCGACCTTCTCGGTCCCGAACGTCTCGACCATCACCGACACCGGATGCGCGACCCCGATCGCATACGCGACCTGCACCTCCGCCCGATCGGCCAAACCCGCCGCGACCACGTTCTTGGCCACGTAGCGCGCCGCGTACGCCGCCGAGCGGTCGACCTTCGAGGGATCCTTGCCCGAGAACGCGCCGCCGCCGTGGCGCGCCATCCCGCCGTAGGTGTCGACGATGATCTTGCGACCCGTCAACCCGCAGTCGCCCATCGGCCCGCCGATCACAAACCGGCCCGTCGGATTGACCATGAACCCCTTGTGCAACCGCCGCGCGTCATACATGTCGGGCGCCAGCACCGGCTCGACCACGTGCTCCCACAGATCGTCCTTGATCAACGACTCCGCCCCGTCGCGATGCTGGGTCGAGATCAACAGCTTCTCGACCGCGACCGGCCGCCCATCGACATAGCGCACCGTCACCTGCGTCTTGCCGTCCGGACGCAGGTACGGGATGATCTGCGCCTTGCGCACATCCGCCAGGCGCTTGGCGAGCTTGTGCGCCAGCGCGATCGGCAACGGCATCAACTCGTCCGTCTCACGCGTCGCGTACCCAAACATCATCCCCTGATCGCCGGCGCCGGCTTGATCGAGCTGATCGTCGTCGCCGGGATCGGTTCGTGCCTCGTATGCTCGCTCGACGCCCTGGGCGATGTCGGGCGACTGCTTGTCGATCGCGTTGATCACCGCGCAGGTGTGGTAATCGAACCCGTACTCGGCGTTGGTGTAGCCGATCCGCTTGATCGTCTCGCGCGCGATCTCCTGAATGTCGACATACGTCGACGTCGTGATCTCGCCCGACACGACGACCAAGCCCGTGTTCACCAGCGTTTCACACGCCACCCGCCCGTACGGGTCATCGCGCAGCACCGCGTCCAGCACGCCGTCGGAAATCTGATCGGCGATCTTGTCCGGATGCCCCTCCGTGACGGACTCCGACGTGAACAGGAACTCGTTGTCTGCGTGGCTCATGTGTTATCGCTTTCGGATGATTTCCAGGAGTAGGCAACCATTGCGCCCGTCGTGCCCGGACTCAGGTAGTACGCATCGGACGACCCTTCAACGCGCTTGACCTGCTCGAGCTTGTAGTCGAACAGAGCGCCGACCTCGAAGGAAGCCCGG
This sequence comes from Solirubrobacteraceae bacterium, assembly GCA_049518835.1. Classification (GTDB taxonomy): domain Bacteria; phylum Actinomycetota; class Thermoleophilia; order Solirubrobacterales; family Solirubrobacteraceae; genus Palsa-465. The sequence goes on along the minus strand of JBEKRJ010000016.1, from coordinate 7,627 downwards.
TCCGCGGCCCGGGCCTGGCAGCCGAGGCGGTCGAGCAGTTGGACGGTGCGCCGCTCGCCGATGATAGAGAGCAACCGGATCCGCCGATCCTCGACACTGTGGCGATGGGCGACGCCGAGTCAGTCCTGCGCAGCGCCAGGCGCCCGCTGATCGTCGGCATGGGCGGCGGCGGCGATGTCGTCGGCGCGCTCGCGACGGCCGAGTTCGCGCGCCTGTACGACGGCGCACAGCCGCTGGTCGGTGGGCTGACGTGGGAGCGCCGGCCGATCGACCCGGTCCCGGGGGCGCGGACCGCGGTCGAGATCGAGGGCGCCGAGGAGGTCGTCCCGGGCGTGCTGCTGGCGGGGCCGCAGACGCGCGTGCGCGGGCGCGAGGTGTACTTCGCGGAATCGCGGATGGCGCAGTTCCTCGGCGAGCGGACCGTCCTGATCGAGATCGAGCGCGGCCCGGCGGCGATCGCGGCGGGGGTGTCGGACGCGGCGCGGCGCCTGGCGCGCGACCTGATCGTGTTCATCGACGTCGGCGGCGACGTGCTTGCGCAGGGGCACGAGCCGGGGTTGCGCAGCCCCCTGTGCGACGCGTTGATGCTCGCCGCCGCGGGGCACCTGAGCGCCACCGGGCGGCCGGTGCTGGCAGGCATCTTCGGGATCGGCTGCGATGCCGAGCTGACGCCGGCGGAGGTGCTCGCCCGGCTCGCGGACGTGGCTGGCGCCGGCGGGCTCGCCGGCGCCCGCGGGCTGACTGAGGCGGTCGCGCAGCGGCTCGAGCAGGCGATCGAGGTCGTCCCGACCGAGGCCAGCGCGCAGGCGGTGCGGGCGTTCCGGGGCGCGTCGGGCACGACCACGATCCGCGATGGCGCGGCGACGCTCGAGCTCAGCCCGCTCGCGGCGTTGACGTTCTACCTCGACGTCGAGGCGACGCTTGCGACAGCGGGCAGGCTGGCGCGGGCGGTCTGGAGCGCCACCAGCCTCGAGCAGGCCAACGAGGCGCTGCACCGGCTCGGGATCACGACCGAGCTCGACCTCGAGCGCCGGCTCGCCGGGCCCGAGCGCTGAACGCAGCGGGCGCATATCATCGGGGCATGCACGAGCACCTGACGCCCGCGGCGGCCTGACGATGGCGAGGGTGACCGCGCGCGCCACCAGGCAGGTCGACGCTCCACCCGACCGCGTGCTCGCGTTCCTGCGCGACTACCGCAACGGGCGAGCGCGGATCCTGACCGACAACTTCACCGTCTACCGGGTCGAGGCGGGCGGCGACGGGGCGGGCACGGTCGTCGCCTACCACTTCGCCGCCGGCGGTCGCGAACGCGACTACCGGCTGCGCGTCGACGAGTCAGAAGGTCTGCTACGCGAGCGCGACGAGCTGTCCTCGTTCGTCAGCGTGTGGACGGTGGCCGCCGTCGGAGCTGGCAGCAACGTGACGCTGGAAGGCTCCTGGGACGGCGCCAGCGGGATCGCCGGGATGTTCGAGGGCATGTTCGCCCCGATGGGCCTGCGGCGGATCTACGGCCAGATCCTGAGCCGGCTCGCGACCGCCGTGCAGGGATGAGCCGACGAGTGGCGCCGGCGCGGCCCTGTAGAGGGCGAGCCGGCGCGCGCTTGGGATGTAATCGGCAATAATCGCGTATTACATCCCAAGAGCTCGGATTAGCCGCTGCGTCCAGACCTGCGGGCGGTCGCCGTTCGGGGTGTCCCGAGCTTCGTCGCGTGCGCGAGCGAAGTGGCTAGCCTCGACCTCAACGCACATTCTGGGAGGTTGAGAGATGGTCCCGCACGTACTGCACCCCTTCGCCGCTCCAGCACGCGAGGCGGCCGATTTTCTCGAGATCGTGCGCGGCGAGGGCTGCCGGCTCTGGGACGCACAGGGTCGCAGCTACCTGGATGGGACCGCGTCGCTGTGGTACTGCAACGTTGGCCACGGCCGGCGCGAGATCCGGGAGGCGGTCGCGGATCAGATGCAGGCGCTCGAGGTATTTCATACCTTCGGGCGCTTCACCAACGGCCCCCAGCAGCGGCTCGCCGAGCAGCTGCTCGCGCTCGAGCCGATCGCCGACGCGCGCGTGCTGTTCACGTGCGGCGGCTCGGAGGCGATCGACAGCGCGCTCAAGCTCGCCCGCGCCGGCCACAAGGCTGCGGGCGACGCCGGCCGGACCGTGTTCCTCAGCCGCCACTACGCCTACCACGGCGTGATGCTCGGCGGCACGTCGGCGGGTGGGCTGCCCGCCAACCGTGACCCGTTCGGGCCGCTGCTGACCGACTTCTTCCAGGTCGACCGCGACAGCCTCGAGGCGATGCGCGATGCGGTCGCCTACCACGGGCCGGAGCGGATCGCCGCGGTCGTCGCAGAGCCCGTGATCGGCGCCGGCGGCGTGTTCCCGCCGCCGCCCGGCTATCTGCAGGGGCTGCGCGAGCTGTGCGACGAGTGCGGCGCGCTGCTGATCTTCGACGAGGTGATCTGCGCGTTTGGTCGGCTGGGGTCGTGGTTCGGCGCTCACCATTACGGTGTCACGCCGGACCTGATCACGTTCGCGAAGGGCGTCACGAGCGGTTACCTGCCGCTCGGCGGGGTGATCGTCGGGCCGCGGCTGCGCGCATGGCTCGAGGCCGACGAGCACTACATGCTGTCGCACGGCGGCACCTACGCGGGCCATCCGACCTGCTGCGCGGCGGCGATCGCGAACCTCGAGATCCTCCGCGCGGAGCGGCTCCCCGAGCGCGCCCGCGTCGCCGGGGGCGCGCTGCGCGACGGACTGGACGGGCTCGCGGGCCGGCCCGGCGTCGCCGGCGTCCGCGGCGAGGGGCTGATGCAGGCGGTCGCGCTCGAGCCGGCGCTGACCGCCGGCGCCGTGACCGAGGCGCTGCTGTCGAGGGGCGTGATCGGTCGGGCGTTGCCGTACGCGAACTCGGTCGCGTTCTCGCCGCCGCTGATCATCTCCGAGACGGAGATCGAGGAGGTGGTCGACGCGCTGGGCGCCGCCCTCGCGGACGTCGCTGCGGTCGTGTAGCCGCCGTGCGGGGGCGCGCGGCGCTCGCCCGCCCGCCCGGGAGCGGGGGCGCGCGGCGCTCGCCCGCCCGCCCGAGGGCGGGGGGCGCGCGGCGCTCGCTCGCCTCTGCGGTCAGAGGTCAGCGAGCACCCGGGAGACGTCGAACGGGCGCCAGCCCGGCTCGCGCTGGTCGGGCGGCGGGGCGCTCCAGCCTTGAAGCTGCTCGAGGCCCGTCGAAGCCGGGCGCAGCCGGCGTGCGCAGAGCCGCGCGGTGCGGATCTGATCGGGGTGCAGGGCGTCGATTCGCTCCAGCGCCCGCAGCGCATCCTCGGCCGCGCCCGGATGCAGGCGGGTCGGGTCCTCGATGATCGCTTCCATGAACGCGCTCGCCCGGTCGGCGCCAAAGTCGAACCCGAGCGCTACCAGCAGCTTGATGTCGCGCTCGCGCAGCAGGTCGGCGAGCGTCGGCCAGTCGGCGAACTGCTCGACGCTGTGACGGTCGGCGAGGTCGGGCGTCGCCGCCGGCAGCAGGCTCGCCCAGGTCGCCGCGAGCGACGGGGGCGGCGGTGCGTTGGGCAGCCGGGCGGCGAGCGCGAGCCACGCGTCGAGCGCGAGCCACGCGTCGAGCGCCGGCAGCGCGATCGGCGCCCGGGCGCGATCCCACGCCCGCGCGATCGGCGCCCGGGCGCGATCCCACGCCCGCGCGAGCCGTTGCAGCAGCGTCGCCGCCAGCGCACGAGCCTCGCCGAGGCGGCCGGCCGGCTGCCCGATCGCCTCGCCGACGCTGCCGATCAGCGCTTGCAACTCGGGTGGCTCGAGCGCGAGCACCAGCTCGTACAGTCGGCCGCCAGATGCTCGATCACGACGTCGCGCCAAATGGGTGGATCCACTGCACCCTCACGTGAGCACCCGCAGGAAGTGATCGGCGAGCCGGTCGACGAGCACCGCCGGGGGATCCGGCAGCGCGCCGTCGTGGTGGCGGCGCAGCGCGTCGATCAGGTCGCGTTCGCTGTTGGTCAGTTGCTGTTCGATCGCCTCGGCGGTGAGCTCCGGCGGCGAGCTGTGCTGCAGCCGCGCGGCGAACCGCCGGATCCGCTCGGGGGTGAAGTGCGGGTGCGCGACGATCTCGCTGCCCTCCAGTCGCAACCAGACGCGCACGCCGGCCGGCAGCTGCGCGCCTTGGCGCGGCGCAGCAGGATCAGCGTCTTCTCGGCGAGGTCGAGCTCGCTGGCGTCGACGGTCACCGCTCCCGGCGCCGGAAAGCGCTCGGCCCCGCGCGGGCGGTGCAGCCGCCGCAGTCGCGCCCGCAGCGGCGCCAGGCGCGAGGTCCAGATCAGCCAGTGGCGCTCGCCGAGCGTGCACAGCACCCGCTCCAGCTCACGTGCCCAGCGCTCGGCTGCGTCGGGCCGGTACTCGCCCGGGGGCCCTAATCCGCCGGCGCGGTACGCTGACAGACGACAGGCGGCGGGGCGTGGTCGCTTCGATCGCTGGCGCCCGCCGGCGCACGAGAGGGAGTGATCAAAGCCATGAGCCCTGATCTGGACACGCCCGAAGGTGCACGGGCGAGGACCGCGCCGCACCGGCGCGCGGCCGCCAACCGGCATCTGCGCGGCGACCTGTCGGAGCTGGCCGAGGTTGGCGTGCGCGCGGTGCGCCTGCAGTATGCCGACCTGCACGGGGTCAGTCGCGGCAAGGACATCCCGATCTCGGCGTTCGACGACGCGGCGCAGGAAGGAATCGCGTTCGCCGCGGCGATCATGACCGTCGACCTGCGCCACAACGTGATCGCCGGCTACGAGCAGGGGTTCCCGGACATCGTCGCGCGCCCCGATCTCGACACGCTCGTGCCGCTGCCGTGGCAGCCGGAGGTCGTCGCGTGCATCGTCGACCTCGAGGACCCCGTGCGCCGCGAACCGTTTGCGGTCGACTCGCGCGCCGCGCTCAAGCGCGTGTTGGATCGCTTTCAGGAGGTCGGCGTCGAGCCGGTCGTCGGTCCCGAGCTCGAGTTCTACCTGTGCGAGCCCGATTCCGCCGCGCCCAACGGCTACCGCCCCTACGCGGCCCACGACAGCGGCGTCTACACCGTCGGCCAGCTCGCCGATCCGAACGGGACGCTGTCGCGGATGCTCGACGCGGCGGTCGAGCTCGAGCTCGGCGCGGTCGCCGCAGCGCACGAGTTCGGGCGCGGGCAGTTCGAGATCAGTCTCAGCCACTCGCGCGCGCTGCGCTCGGCCGATCGCGCGTTTCGCTTCAAGGGGCTCGTCAAGGAGCTCGCCGCGCGCGACGGCCTGCTGGCGACGTTCATGGGCAAGCCGTTCAACGGCGATCAGGGCTCGGGGCTGCACCTGCACATCTCGCTCGTCGACGGCTACGGCAGCAACGCGTGCGACGATCCGGCCGGCCCGCAGGGGCTGTCTGAGGTGATGCGCCAGCTGATCGCCGGCGTGCTCGCGCACGGGCCGGCGCTGATGGCGTTCTTGAACCCGACCGTCAACGCGTACCGGCGGATCAACGCGCAGGAGCTGGCGCCGACGCGCGTCTGCTGGGGCCACGATCACCGGCTCGCGCTGGTGCGGGTGCCCACGGAGCGGGGGCAGTCGACGCGGCTCGAGCTGCGGTTGGGCGACGGGACCGCGAACCCCTACCTTGCGTATGCCGCCGTCCTGGCCGCCGGCCTGGACGGCATTCGCCGGCGCCTGCAGCCACCCGAGCCGATCGCGGGAATGCTCTACGAGCTGCCCGAGCACGACCAGGGCGCGCCGCTGCCGGCGACGCTCGACGCGGCGCTGGCCGCGCTCAGCGACGATCCGGTGATCATCGAGGGCGTCGGCAAGGTGCTGGTCGACACGTTTGCGGCGATCAAGGCCGCCGAGCTCGAGCGCTTCCGCCGCTGGGTCACGGACTGGGAGTTCGCCGAGTATGCGCAACGGCTGTGACGCTCACCAACGAGCGACGCGCCCCGGCTGTGACGCCCACCAACGAGCGCGCTGCCGCGGTCAGTCCCGCAGGATCTGCTCGATCATCCGCACCGTCTCCGCGAGCCCGTCCTCGCCGGCGAGGCGCGCTTGCAGGGCAGTGGCGTTGGCGCGATAGCGCCGATCGCCCAGCAGCGCGCCGAGCTCGCTCGACAGGCGGGCGCTCGTAGCCCGTCGCCAGGGCACGGCGCGGGCGACGCCCAGCCCGGCCATCCGCGCAGCGGTGTGTGGCTGGTCAAAGCCGCGCGGGACCACCACCTGCGGCAGGCCGGCGCTGAGCAGCTGGATCGTCGTCCCGACGCCGCCGTGGTGGATCGCGGCCAGGGAGCGCGGCGCCACCAGTGACAGCGGCGCGAACGGGACGCTGAAGATGCGCGGATCGTCGGGCAGCTCGACGCGGCCGGGGGTCGGGCCGGTCAGCAGCAGCGCGCGGTGGCCCAGGCGGGTCACGGCGCCGGCGCCGTCGCCGTAGAAGTCGCGCGGGTCAAGCGACGAGCTGGCCCCGAGCGTCACCAGCACCGGCGGCTCGCCGCTTGACAGGAACTCCTCCAGGCCGGCGGGATCGGGGAACGAGCGCGGGCGATCCCAGGCGACGAAGCCGGTCAGGGCGACGTTCTGCGGCCAGTCGGCGGGCCGCTCGATCACCGCCGGCGAGGCCATCACCAGGTACGGCCGGCCCGACGTCACGGGCGCGATGAAGCAGTTGCGCGTGGCGGGCAGGCCCAGCCGACGCCGGGCCCGGTTTACCGGGGAGTCGAATAGCCGCGCCATGTTGAAGCGCGCGATCGACCACGTCGCTCGGTGCAGCGCCCGCGCGGCGCGACCGTCGCCCACCGAGATGCGTGTCGGCGCCGGCGGTGCGAACGCGGTCGGGATCAGGCCCGGGAAGACGCTGATCGTGCCCCAGCGGACCCCGGCGTGCTCAGCCGCGATCGGGGCTGCCACCTGCGCCGGATGGGCGAGCACGAGATCGGCGCCGGCGATCGCTCCGGCGAGGTCATCGACGAATTGGTCCAGCGCCGGGAAGATGAAGCGCGCAAACAGGTGCGCGAAGCCGGCAAAGCCTCCGAGCCGGCCGCTGAGGATCTTCGGATCCGACGAGTAGTCGGCGAAGCTGAGGGCCGGACCGACGCTTGCAAACCCCAGCCCCTCTGCCCGCACCAGCTCTTCGTAGGCCCCCGACGCCGTGACCTGCACGTCGTGACCAACCGCGCTCAGGCCGCGGGCGAGCCCGATCACGGGAAAGAGGTCGCCCCAGGTGCCCATCGTCGCCAGCACGACTCGCGCCATGACGCCGAATTAAACCGGCACCGGCGATGTTGGATCGCAAGCGCGAGTCGATCGGAGCCGATCGCGATCAGGGCTGGCGAATGTGGCGCGCTCGAGGGGCTTAAAGCGCCAGCCGGTCGCCAAACGTGACGTAGCAGCAAAGCCGCTCCCGGCTCGTCACGTTGCGTCCCGCAGACGACCACAACGTAACGTCCGAGAGAGTCGGATCACCGGCTTTAACGTTGTTCCAGCCGCGACGCGCCCCCCAGCCCGCCCCGCGCCCCCCAGCCCGCCCCGCGCCCCCCGGGCCGCGACGCGCCCCCAGCCCGCCCGCGCCCCCCGGGCCGCCCCGCGCCCCCCAGCCCGCCCCGCGCCCCCCGGGCCGCGACGCGCCCCC
>JBEKRJ010000015.1:0-19186 GCA_049518835.1 Solirubrobacteraceae bacterium | reverse complement strand
GTGCCGGTGTACACGATCCGGTTCTCGGCGTGGTTCTCGGGCCGGTGCACGCTCTCGGGATGACTCGGATCGAAGCCGAACTGGAGCACGACCATCCCCGGCAGGCCGAGCTCGTCGCGCAGCCGCTCGACGGCGGGCGTGATCACCCCGAGGTCCTCGGCCACCAACGGCAGCTCGGGCCCCAGCTCCCGCTTGACGGCGTCGAACAGCGCCCGCCCGGGGCCCCGGTGCCACTTGCCACCCGCGGCGGTGCGAGCATCGCGCGGCACCGCCCAGTAGGACACGAAGCCGCGGAAGTGGTCGATCCGGGCGAGGTCGAACAACCCCACGGTGCGCCGCAGGCGCTCGATCCACCAGCGATACCCGCGCCGCCGCAGCGCCGGCCAGTCATACAGCGGGTTGCCCCACAGCTGCCCTGTCGCCGCGTAGGCGTCGGGCGGGGCGCCGGCGACCGCATCCTCGTCGAACAGCTCCGGATGGGCGCGGTGGTCGACGCTTCGCGGCGCGACGTAGATCGCGATGTCGCCGAACACCTTGACCCCGCGGTCGGCGCCGTAGCTGCGCAGCGCGCCCCATTCGCGCTCGAAGCGCACCTGGTCCTCGATCGCGCCGCGGCCGGCGTAGCGGGCCCAGTCCTCGATCCAGTAGGCCTCGCGCGCGCGCAGCTCGGACACCTCGGCGGCGCTGACGGGGGCGTGCGGGTCGGCCAGGAAGCCGGGCCACGCCGCGAACGCCGAGCTTGACTTGTACGGCGAGCCGTGGCGGTCCGGCGGGCCGAGCGGCAGCACCTGCCACCACGTCTGGCCGGCGTCGGCCAGCCAGTCGACGAACTCGTACGCCGACGGGCCCAGCTTGCCGTCGGGCAGCGAGGTAAGGTGCAGCTGGACGCCGCTGGAGCGTGCGGGCGCGGCCATCGGACGGCAAGCCTAGCCGAGTCGCGCCCGGCCGAATGCGCGCCTTAAAATGGCGGGATTTTCGACCGACCCAGGGTTGGGGCTCTGCCTCGCGGGCCGGGTGCCGGTGGCGCACTGTATCGCCGGGCAGTCCGCCCGCACCGGCGATACACGGCGCCACCGGCGGCCGGGCCGCGAGGCAGAGCCCCAAAATCGTCCGGAGCCGACCGAGGCCACCGCACTGCACAAGCGCGGTGAAATCGGTTTAGATGAGGACCGCAAGCGGAATCTGACCAACCGTGCCCGAGCCAGCCCCCAAGCGCATCGTGATCCAGCTGCCGTCGCCGGCCGTCGACGACGGCCGCTACCCGGCCAAGCGCTGCGTCGGCGATCGGGTGGTGGTCGAGGCCGACGTGTTCCGCGACGGCCACGACATGCTGCGGGTCGTCGCGCGCTACCGCGGCCCGGCCGACAAGCGCTGGCGCGAGTCCGAGCTGCGGCGCCTGGACGCCCACCTCGGCGGCGTGCGCTGGCGGGGCGAATTCGAGGTCAGCCGCCCCGGGCGCTGGGAGTACACGATCGAGGCCTGGACCGATGCCTTCGGGACCTGGCGCGACGAGCTCGAGCGCAAGGTCGCGGCCGAGCAGCACGACCTCGGCGGCGAGATGTCCGAGGGCCTGGTGATGCTGCGCGCGGCCGCCGCCGCGGCCAAGAGCTCGACCGACGGACAGCTGATCGAGTACGCGCTGCTGACGCTCGAGGAGGCTGCCGTGCCCGAGCCCGCCAAGCACGACGCGGTGCTCAGCCCCGACCTGTTCGCCGCCGTCGAGCGCACCCAGGAGCGGATCGGACGGGTGACCCTGCGCCAGCCGCTGCCGATCGACGTCGACCGCCTGCGGGCCCGGTTCGGCGCCTGGTATGAGCTGTTCCCGCGCTCGTGGGGAGGGCTCAAGGGCGTCCGGCGCCAGCTGCCGCGGCTCGCCGAGCTGGGCTTCGACGTCGTCTACCTGCCGCCGATCCACCCGATCGGCCACACCAACCGCAAGGGCGCAGACAACACGCTGGTCGCCGGCCCCGGCGATCCCGGCTCGCCGTGGGCGATCGGCGACGAGACCGGCGGCCACGAGGCCGTGCACCCGGCCCTGGGGACGATCGCCGACGTCAAGGCGCTGACGCGGGCGGCGCGCGTGCACGGGATCGACATCGCGCTGGACTTCGCGATTCAGTGCTCGGCCGACCATCCATGGCTCAAGCAGCACCCAGAGTGGTTTCACCGCCGCCCCGACGGCACGCTCAAGTACGCCGAGAACCCGCCCAAGCGCTATCACGACATCTACAACGTCAACTGGGACTCGCCGGATTGGCGCGGGCTGTGGGAAGCGCTGCTGAAGGTCGTGATCGAGTGGGTCGAGTGCGGCGTCAAGGTGTTTCGCGTCGACAACCCGCACACCAAGCCGTTCGCGTTCTGGGCGTGGCTGATCGGGCAGGTGCACGCGTACGACCGCGACGTGATCTTCCTCGCGGAGGCGTTCACGCGCCGGTCGGTGATGCGCCACCTCGCGAAGATCGGCTTCAGCCAGTCCTACACGTACTTCACCTGGAAGAACGGCCGCTGGGAACTGACCGAGTACGTGTCAGAGCTCGCGTACTCCGGTGAGCAGGAGTACTTCCGCCCCAACTTCTTCGCCAACACGCCCGACATCCTGCACGCCTACCTGCAGCACGGCGGGTGGCCGGCGTTCGAGGCGCGGCTCGTGCTCGCGGGGACGCTGAGCCCGAGCTATGGGATCTACTCGGGCTACGAGCACGGCGAGAACGTCGCTGTCCGCGAGGGTTCGGAGGAGTACCTGCACTCCGAGAAGTACGAGCTCAAGCAGCGCTCGCTCGACGGCCCGCTGCTGCCGCTGATCAAGCGCCTGAACGAGGCCCGCCGCGACAATCCGGCGCTGCAGGAGCTGTCGAACGTCAGCTTCCTCGAGACCGCCAACGAGGCGCTGATCGCTTACGCCAAGCACTCGCAGGGCAACACCGTCTTGACCGTGGTCAACATCGACCCCCGTTACACCCAGGAGGGCGTCGCGACCGTCCCCGCCAGCCTCGGCCTGCCGCCGACCTTCACCGTCCACGACCTGCTCACCGACGAGCGCTTCCAATGGCGCCTGGGCCCCAACTACGTGCGCTTGACGCCGGGCAATCGCCAGGCGCACGTGCTGCGGGTGGAGCCGGCGTGACCGGGCCGCCGACGCTCACGCACGTGGTCGCGCCGGCGCACAACCTGTCGGTGCCCGCCAAGTCAGACTCAGACATCCACGCGCAGACGCGCCAATGGTTCGAGGCCGAGCCGCTGTGGTTCAAGCGCGCGGTCTTCTACGAGGTGCTGGTGCGCGGCTTCTACGACGCCAACGGCGACGGCACCGGTGACTTCCGCGGGCTGACCGAGAAGCTCGACTACCTGCAGTGGCTCGGGATCGACTGCATCTGGCTGCTGCCGTTCTACCGCTCGCCGCTGCGCGACGGCGGCTATGACATCGCGAGCTTCACCGACGTGCACCCCGACTACGGCACCGTCGGCGACGTGCGTGAGCTGATCGACGCCGCGCACGCGCGCCGGATCCGGGTGATCGCCGACCTCGTGATGAACCACACCTCGACCGACCACCCGTGGTTTCAGGAGTCGCGCTCGAGCCCCGACTCGCCCAAGCGCAACTGGTACGTGTGGTCGGACACCGACGAGCGCTACCAGGACGCGCGCATCATCTTCATCGACACCGAGTCGTCGAACTGGAGCTGGGACCCCGTCGCCGGCGCCTACTACTGGCACCGCTTCTTCTCCCACCAGCCCGACCTCAACTACGCCAACCCGGACGTGCGCGAGGCGATGCTGGGCGTGCTGCGCTTCTGGCTTGACCTCGGCTTGGACGGGTTCCGGCTCGATGCCGTGCCCTACCTGTTCGAGCGCGACGGCACCAACTGCGAGAACCTGCCCGAGAGCCACGCGTACCTCAAGCGCGTGCGCCGCGAAATCGACGAGCGCTACCCCGACCGCGTCCTGCTTGCGGAGGCCAACCAGTGGCCCGCCGACGTGGTCGAGTACTTCGGCGACGGCGACGAGTGCCACATGGCCTTTCACTTCCCGGTGATGCCGCGGATGTTCATGGCGATCCGGCGCGAGGAGGCGGTGCCGATCTACGAGATCCTCGAACAGACACCCGAGATCCCCGCCAACTCGCAGTGGGGGCTGTTCCTGCGCAACCACGACGAGCTGACGCTCGAGATGGTCACCGACGAAGAGCGCGACTACATGTACACCGAGTACGCCAAGGACCCGCGGATGAAGCTCAACCTCGGGATCCGCCGGCGCCTGGCGCCGCTGCTGGACAACGGCCGCGACGAGATCGAGCTGATGCACGCGATCCTGTTCTCGCTGCCCGGATCGCCGGTGCTCTACTACGGCGACGAGGTCGCGATGGGCGACAACGTGTTCCTCGGCGACCGCGATGGGGTACGCACGCCAATGCAATGGACCGGCGATCGCAACGGCGGCTTCTCGCGGGCGGACTTCGCGCAGCTGTATGCGCCGCCGCTGATGGACCCCGTGTACGGCTACCAGGCGGTCAACGTCGAGGCGCAGCTGCGCACCGCGACCTCGCTGCTGCGCTGGATCCACCGCTTCATCGCGCTGCGCAAGGAGCACCCGGTGTTCGGCTTTGGCACCTACGAGCCGATCCAGCCATCCAACCCGCGGATCTTCGCGCACCTGCGCCGGTTCGAGGACGATCTGGTGCTGTGCGTGCACAACGTCGCGCGCTCCGCCCAGGCTGTCGAGCTAGACCTCAGCGCCCACCGGGGGCGCTATCCAGTCGAGCTGTTCGGGCGCTCGCGCTTTCCCCGGATCGGCGAGCTGCCCTACTTGCTGACGCTCGCGCCGCGGGGCTTCTACTGGTTCCAGCTCGTCGAAGGCGATCGCAGCGACCGCAATGAGCGACCGCGATGAGTGAGCGAGTGCAGATCACGGCCGACGAGATGCGCGCCGCGCTGGATGAGTCAGAGCTGCGCGAGTGGGTGCAGCGCCAGCGCTGGTATGCGTCGAAGTCGCGCTCGGTGGCGGGGATCGAGATCGTCGAGTGCCTGACGCTGCGCGAGGACCCGCTGCTGATCCTGGCCCTGGTCCAGACCCGCTTTGCGACCGGCACGCACGAGCTCTACCAGCTGCCGCTGGCGCTGCGCCCCGCCGACGGCGGCGGCGCGGGCGGGCCAGAATCGATCGCGCGCACGAAGGGGTGGGCCGTCTACGACGCGCTCGCCGAGCCCGCCCAGGTCCGCGAGCTGCTGCGGCGGATCGACGCCACCGATGAGCTCGAGGCCGCGCAGGGCCGTTTCAGCTTTCACCGCTTCAACGGCGACGTCGCGTTCCCCGACGACGTCGAGGTGCGCGTGATGGGCGTCGAGCAGTCCAACTCGTCGATCGTGTTCGACGACCGGCTGGTGTTCAAGCTGTTTCGCAAGCTCGAGCCGGGCGTCAACCCCGAGCTCGAGATGCTGCGCTTCCTGACCCGCGTCGGGTTTGCGAACATCGCGCCGCTGCAGGGCTGGTATGAGTACGACGGCCTGGCGCTCGCGGCGACGCTCGGCGTCGCGCAGACGTTCTTCGCCGACGCATGGGGCGGCTGGGAGCTGGCGCTGGATGAGATCTGCTCAGCGCCAGACGCGTTCCTGGAGCGGCTGCAGTCGCTCGGCATCGTCAGCGCGCAGATGCACAACGCGCTCGCGTGCGACGCCGCCGACCCCGTGTTCGCGCCCGAGGAGCCCAGCCAGGAGGCGATCTCGCTGCTGACCGCGACCGTCGACGAGGACATCGAGCGGATCTTCGTGCGCCTGCCCGACGACGAGCGCCTGGCGCCGATCGCCGGGCGCGGCCAGGACGTCCGCGAGCGCCTCGCGGCCCGCGCGCACGTCGGCGTGACCGGGCGCGTGATCCGCACCCACGGCGACTACCACCTCGGCCAGACCCTGTACACCCCGCGCGGCTGGGTGATCATCGACTTCGAGGGCGAGCCGGCGCGGCCGCTGCCCGAGCGCCGCCAGAAGCGCTCGCCGCTGCGCGACGTCGCGAGCATGCTGCGCTCATTCGCGTACGTGACGTCGGCCGTCGAGATCCAACGCGGCGTCGCGGCGCCGCCCGAGTTCGAGCAGTCGGCGCGCGATGCCTTCATGGTGCAGTACCTTGCCCACGTCGACCCGACCCTGCTTCCAGCCGGTCAGGCGGCAATCACGAATATGCTGTCGATCTACGAACTAGAGAAGGCGATCTACGAGCTGCGCTACGAGCTCGACAACCGACCGCAGTGGGTGTCGATCCCGGTGGCCGGGATTAGGCGCCTGCTGGAATCCTCATGACCGTCGCCACCCAAGAGCTAGACGCACTCGTCCGCCGCGAGCACTCCAACCCGCACGCCGTGCTCGGCGCGCATCCGACCAGCGACGGCATCGTGATCCGCGTGCTGCGACCGGCCGCCACCGGGGTGACCGTCGAGCTGCCCGACGAGACCAGCGTCGAGCTGACCCAGATCCACCCCGGAGGCGTGTTCGAGGGCGTGATCGAGGACGCCAAGCTGCCGGTGCGCTACCAGCTCGCGGTCGACTACGGGTCGGCGGGGAGGTTCACGATCGACGATCCGTACGCGTTCACGCCGACGATCGGCGAGCTCGACGTGCACCTGATCGGCGAGGGCCGCCACGAGCAGCTGTACGAGCGCCTCGGGGCCCACGTGATGCTCCACCAGGGCGTCCGCGGCACGTCGTTCGCGGTTTGGGCGCCGTCGGCGCGGGCGGTCAGCGTGGTCGGCGACTTCAACTCGTGGGACGGCCGCCTGCACGCGATGCGCTCGCTCGGCGCGAGCGGGATCTGGGAGCTGTTCATGCCCGGGATCGACCAGGGCGCCCGCTACAAGTTCGAGATCCTCACGCAGGCGCACGAGCTGCGGCTGAAGGCCGACCCGTACGCGCTGGAGACCGAGATGCCGCCGCGGACCGCGTCGGTCGTGTCCGAGCCCCGGCATCGATGGAGCGCGGCCGACATGGAGTGGCTGGCCAAGCGGCGCAAGTCCAAGCCGCTCGACGGGCCGATCTCGATCTACGAGGTCCACCTCGGGTCCTGGCGGCTGAACACGTTCGAGAGCAACCGCTCGCTGACCTACCTCGAGCTCGCCGACGAGCTGGCCGCGTACGTGACCGACATGGGCTTCACGCACATCGAGCTGCTGCCGGTGATGGCGCATCCGTTCACCGGCTCGTGGGGCTATCAGGTGACCGGCTACTACGCGCCGACGCCGCGCTACGGGTCGCCCGACGACCTGCGCGAGTTCGTCGACCGGCTCCACGCGCGCGGGATCGGCGTGCTCGTCGACTGGGTCCCGGCGCACTTCCCGCGCGACGACTGGGCGCTCGCGCGCTTCGACGGCACGGCGCTGTACGAGCACGACGACCCGCGCCGGGGCGCGCACCCGGACTGGGGCACGCTCGTGTTCAACTTCGGTCGCCACGAGGTCCGCAACTTCCTGATCGCCAACGCGCTGTTCTGGATGCGCGAGTACCACATGGACGGGATCCGCGTCGATGCGGTCGCGTCGATGCTGTACCTGGACTACTCGCGCAACGAGGGCGAGTGGATCCCGAACCAGTACGGCGGCCGCGAGGACCTCGACGCGGTCGCGTTCCTGAAGGAGCTCAACGAGGTGATCTACGGCCGCGAGCCGGGCGTGATCTCCGCGGCCGAGGAGTCGACCGCGTGGGGAGGCGTCTCGCGTCCCACGTACCTCGGCGGCCTTGGGTTCGGCTTCAAGTGGAACATGGGCTGGATGCACGACACGCTGGAGTACTTCAAGCTCGAGCCGATCCACCGTCGCTATCACCACCACGAGCTGACCTTCAGCATGCTGTACGCGTACACGGAGAACTTCATCCTGCCGCTGTCGCACGACGAGGTCGTGCACGGCAAGGGCTCGCTGTACAGCAAGATGGCCGGCGACCGCTGGCAGAAGCTCGCCAACCTGCGCGCCCTGTACGGCTACATGTATGCGCACCCGGGCAAGAAGCTGCTGTTCATGGGCTCCGAGTTCGCTCAGGAACAGGAATGGCGCGCGGAGTCCTCGCTTGACTGGCACCTGCTCGAGCGTCCCGAGCACGCCGGCGTGCAGGCGCTCGTGCGCGACCTCAACCGTCTGTACCGCGACGAGCCGGCGCTGTGGCAGATCGACTCCGATCCGGGCGGCTTCTGGTGGCTGGAGCCCAACGATGCCGACAGCAACATCATCGCCTTCGTGCGCGCGGGCAAGAAGGCCGAGCGCCTGGTCGTGTTCGTGGCCAACCTGTCGCCAGTGCCGCGCAGCGGCTTCCGGCTCGGGCTGCCCCGCTCGTGCGCCTGGCGCCAGCTGCTCAACACCGACTCGTCCAAGTACGGCGGCAGCGACTGGGGCAGCGTCGCGCCGCTCAAGCCCGAGCCGATCCCGTGGCACGGACAGCCGGTGTCAGCCCAGATCGACTTGCCGCCGCTGGCGGCGGTCTGGCTGGTCCCCGAGGATCCGCGCGGTGCGGGTCCTCGCACCGAGTGACCGACGAGTATCCCTGGGAGCGCCCGCTCGGCGCTCGCCCGCTCGACGACGGGCTCGCATCGTTTCGCGTGTGGGCCCCGAACGCGCGCTCGATCGCGGTCCGGGTCGGGGGGCTCGAGTTCCCGCTGGCGCATGCCGGTTACGCCGTCTACGAGCTGGTCGCGCCGGCGCGCGCCGGCGACGACTACTGGTTCGTGGTCGACGGCCGGCGGCTGCCCGATCCCTGCTCGCGCTGGCAGCCGGCGGGCTTGCGAGGGCCCTCGCGCGTGGTCGCGCCGGCGCCGGTGGCGCCGCTGTCGCGGCCGGCGGGGGACGAGCTGGTGGTCTACGAGCTGCACATCGGCACGTTCACGGCCGCGGGGACGTTCGAGGCGGCGATCGCGCACCTGCCGGCGCTTGCGCAGCTCGGCGTCACCGCGATCGAGATCATGCCGGTCGGCGAGTTCCCGGGCACCCGGGGGTGGGGCTATGACGGCGTCTACCTGTCGGCGGCGCAGTCCTCCTACGGCGGCCCGCCGGGGCTCGCGCGGCTGGTCGGCGGCGCGCACGAGGCCGGCCTCGCGGTGCTGCTCGACGTTGTCTACAACCACGTCGGCGCGTCGGGGACGCCGGCGCTCGAAGCGTTTGGCCCGTACTTCACCGAGAAGTACCAGACGCCGTGGGGACGGGCGCTGAACTTCGACGATGCATACAGCGATCCGGTCCGCGAGTGGGTGCTGCAGAGCGCGGCCGGCTGGATCTCGGAGTTCGGGATCGACGGCCTGCGCCTCGACGCGATCCACGCGATCATCGACTCCAGCGCCGAGCACCTGGTCGCGGCGATCGCCCGGCGCGTGCACGAGCTGCGCCGCGACGCGCTCGTGATCGCCGAGAGCGGGCTCAACGACCCGCGCGTGGTGCGCGGGCGCGAGCGCGGCGGCTATGGCTGCGACGCCGCCTGGGCCGACGACTTCCATCACGCGCTGCGCACGCTCGTGACCGACGAGCACGAGAGCTACTACGCCGAGTTTGGCCGCGTCGGGCAGCTCGCGAAGGCCTTCCACCGCCCGTACGTGCACGCCGGCCAGTTCTCGGGCTTTCGCCAGCGGCGCTTCGGCGCGCGCGCCGACGACGTGCCCGTGCAGCGCTTCGTCGTCTTCTGCCAGAACCACGATCAGGTCGGCAACCGCGCCTATGGCGAGCGCCTGCCGGCTGCGGCCCGCCCGCTGGCCGCCTTCTGCACGCTGCTGTCCCCGTTTACGCCGATGCTGTTCATGGGCGAGGAGTACGGCGAGCAGGCGCCGTTTCAGTTCTTCACCGACCACATCGACGAGTCGATCGCGATCGCGACGCGCGACGGTCGGCGGGCCGAGTTCCAGTCCTTCGCGCAGTTCGGCGGCGAGATCCCCGATCCGCAGGCGGCGCAGACGTTCGAGCATTCGAAGCTGACGCGCGCATCCGACCCGGCGCTCGCACGGCTGTACGCGCAGCTGCTGGCGGCCCGCAGGGAGCTTCCGACCGGGGATGTGGATACGATCGCGTTCGATGAGACGCAGCGCTGGTTGCGAGTCAGCCGCGGATCGTTCGAGCTCGCCTGCAACTTCGGGCCACGGCCGGCACGCCTACCGTGCGACCGCGGCGTGGTGCGCGTCGCGACGCACGAGCAGGTCCGCCTCAACGACGGCCACCTCGAGCTCGCACCCCTTTCCGGGGCGTTAGTGCTGTGAGCGACGTCTGGCCGGGACGCCCGTTCCCGCTCGGCGCTATTTGGGATGGCGGCGGGACCAACTTCTCGATCTTCTCCGAGCACGCGAAGGCCGTCGAGCTGTGCCTGTTCGACGAGCACGACAACGAGCGCCGGATCGAGATGACCCAGCGGCGGGCGCTCAACTGGCACTGCTACCTGCCCGGGGTCGGGCCCGGGCAGCGTTACGGGTTCCGCGTCCACGGGCGCTACGCGCCGCACGAGGGCCACCGCTTCAACCCGGCCAAGCTGCTGCTCGACCCGTACGCGAAGGCGATCGACGGCCTCGTCGACTGGGGCCGCGACGTCAACGTGCTGCCCTATGTCCCCACCGGCGGCGACGAGGCAGACCTCGAGCGCGACGACTCCGACGACGCCGCCGCGATGCCCAAGTCGGTCGTGACGGACGACGCGTTCTTCTGGGAGGGCGACCGGCCGCCGCAGATCCCGTTCGCGGACCTGGTGATCTACGAGGTGCACGTGAAGGGCTTCACGATGCGCCATCCGGGCGTGCGCGAGGACCTGCGCGGCACCTACGCGGGGCTCGCGGCCGAGGAGGCAATCGCGTACCTGCTCGACCTCGGCGTCACCGCCGTCGAGCTGCTGCCGGTGCACCACATCTCCAACGAGTCGTTTCTCGCCGACCGCGGGCTGACCAACTACTGGGGCTACAGCACGATCGGCTACTTCGCGCCACACAGCGAGTACGCCGCGACCGGGCGCCACGGCGAGCAGGTGCGGGAGTTCAAGGGGATGGTCAAGGCGCTGCACCGGGCGGGGATCGAGGTGATCCTCGACGTCGTCTACAACCACACCGCCGAGGGCCACCACCTCGGGCCGATGCTGTCGTTCAAGGGCGTCGACAACCGCTCCTACTACCGCCTGATGCCCGACGACCTGCGCCACTACATGGACTTCACCGGCACCGGCAACTCGCTCAACCCGGTGCACCCGAGCGTGCTACGACTGATCATGGACTCGCTGCGCTACTGGGTGACCGACTGCCATGTCGACGGGTTCCGCTTCGACCTCGCGTCGGCGCTGGCGCGAGAGTTCTTCGACGTCGACCGGCTGTCGGCATTCTTCGACGTGATCCACCAGGACCCGGTGCTGTCGCAGGTGAAGCTGATCGCCGAACCGTGGGACGTCGGCCCGGGCGGCTATCAGGTCGGCAACTTCCCGGTGCTGTGGTCGGAGTGGAACGGCGTCTACCGCGACTCGATGCGCGACTTCTGGCGCGGGGGCTCCAACTGCGGCGAGTTCGCCCAGCGGCTGTCGGGCTCCTCTGACCTGTACGAGTCCGACGGCCGCGAGCCGTTCGCCTCGATCAACTTCATCACCGCCCACGACGGCTTCACGCTGCGCGACCTCGTCAGCTACGAGTACAAGCACAACGAGGCCAACCACGAGGACAACCGCGACGGCACCGACGACAACCGCTCGTGGAACTGCGGCGCCGAGGGCGAGACCGACGATCCCTGGATCAACACGCTGCGGATGCGCCAGCGACGCAACTTCCTCACGACCCTGTTCATCTCCCAAGGCACGCCGATGCTGCTCGGAGGCGATGAGATGGGGCGCACCCAGTACGGCAACAACAACGGCTGGTGCCAGGACTCGGAGCTGTCGTGGTATGACTGGCGCGACGACCCGCAGGCCACGCAGATGCGCGACTTCACGCGCCGGCTGATCCGCCTGCGCCGCGAGCACCGCGTGTTTCGCCGCGGCACGTTCCTGCGCGGCGAGGAGATGATGGGCTCGGGCCTGCCCGACGTGTGGTGGTTTCGGGGCGACGGGCTGAAGATGACGCGCCGTGACTGGCAGAGCGGCGAGCACGTGCTGGGAATGTTCCTCAACGGGCGCGAGCTGAGGACTCCCGGCCCGCACGGGGAAGAGTTCGAGGATGACTCGTTCCTGGTGCTGTTCAACGCCCACCACGAGGATCGCCAGTTCCTGCTGCCGCGGCGGCTGTTCGGGGCGCAATGGACGCTCGAGCTGGCGACCGCCGATCCCGACGCCCAGCCCGACAGCGCCGTGTACGGGGCACGGACGAGATTGAACGTGGTGGCGCGGTCGATCGTGATCCTGAAGCGAGCGCGATGAGCGATGGGGGCGTGAGGCGGGGCGGCGCGGAGCTGCGGGCTACCTACCGCCTGCAACTGACCCGCGACTTCGGCTTCGCCGCCGCCCGGGGGCTGGTGCCCTACCTGCGCGACCTCGGCATCTCGCACCTGTACCTGTCCCCCTCACTGCAGTCGCGCGCCGGCTCGATGCACGGCTACGACGTGGTCGACCCGCGCCGGCTGTCGGACGAGCGCGGCGGCGCGTGCGAGTTCCAGGCGCTGGCGGACGCCGCGCACGACGCCGGGATGGGGATCGTGCTCGACGTCGTGCCCAACCACATGGCCGTCGACGACGCCAACCACTACTGGACCGATCCGGCCCTGCGCGAGCGGTTCTTCGACATCGACCCTGCGACCGGGCGCTGGCGGCGGTTCTTCAGCGTCGACGACCTCGCGGCGCTGCGCCAGGAGGACGAGGCGGTGTTCGAGGAGACCCACGAGCTGGTGCTGTCGCTGGTCCGCGACGGCCTCGTCGACGCGCTGCGGATCGACCATCCGGACGGGCTCGCGGACCCCGCCGGCTACCTGCGCCGCCTCTCGGAGCGCGGCGTCGGCCGCGTGTGGGTCGAGAAGATCCTCGATCCCGGCGAGCAGCTGCCCGACTGGCCCGTGGCGGGAACGGTCGGCTACGAGTTCCTCAACGACGTCTGTGCGCTGTTCATCGACCCGGCCGGCGAGCCGGCGCTGACCTCGCTGTGGGAGCAGGTTGCCGGCGACCGCAGGCAGTTCGGGGAGGTGGCGCTGGAGTGCAAGCTCGCGCAGGCGCGCGGCCCGTTCGCCGTCGATCTCGACAGGCTGGCGCGCGAGCTGCGCGGCGTCTCGTTGCCGGGCGGCGCCGGCGCGCTCGAGCTCGCGGTGGCGTCGCTGCCCGTGTATCGGACGTACGTCGAGCCCGAGCACGGGGTCGTGCACGAGGCCGACCGCGCCGCGCTGGCAGCGGCGCAGATGCCCGCCGAGCTGGCGCAGATGCTGCTGCGCCAGCGCGAGGCGCCGGCGGCGTTCGTGACCCGCTTTCAGCAGACGACGCCGGGGATCATGGCCAAGGGCGTCGAGGACACCGCGTTCTATCGCTACTGCCGGCTGCTGGCCTTGAATGACGTCGGCGGCGACCCGTCGCGGTTCGGGATCGGCGTCGAGGACTTCCACGGCGCCAACCTCGAGCGGGCGCGGCGCTTCCCGCTCAACATGCTCACGACCCAGACCCACGACACCAAGCGCTCGGGGGACGTCCGCGCGCGGATCGGGATGCTCGCCTCGATGCCCTCGGAGTGGCTCGCGCACGTCGAGCGGTGGATGGAGAGCACGGCGTCGCTGCGCAGCGCCGGCGCGCCGGACGACGTCGAGCGCTACTTCATCTTCCAGACGCTGGTCGGCGCGTTGCCGATCGCCGCCGAGCGGGTCGATGCGTACTTGGAGAAGGCGTTTCGCGAAGCGGGGCGCAACACCAACCACATCTCGCCCAACGGCGAGTGGGAGGCCGCGGTCAGGCGCTTCTGCGCCGCGCTGCCCGGCTGCGAGCGCTTCCAGGCAGACTTCAACCCGTTCGCCGCCCGCGTCGCGGCCGCCGGCGACCGCGCCGCGCTCGCGCAGCTGACGCTGAAGCTCACCGTCCCCGGGATCCC
Source organism: Solirubrobacteraceae bacterium (assembly GCA_049518835.1). Classification (GTDB taxonomy): domain Bacteria; phylum Actinomycetota; class Thermoleophilia; order Solirubrobacterales; family Solirubrobacteraceae; genus Palsa-465. The sequence goes on along the minus strand of JBEKRJ010000015.1, from coordinate 5,215 downwards.
GGACATCTACCAGGGCGACGAGCTGCCGCTGCGCTCGCTCGTCGACCCCGACAACCGCCGTCCGGTCGACTGGGACTGGCGCCAGGCGATGCTGCGGCGGCTGATGGGCGGCTCGCCGCCCGATGCCGAGACCTACAAGCTGTTTTTGACACTGCGCCTGCTCGGCCTGCGAGCCCGCCGGCCGGCGCCATTCGCCGGCGCCTACGAGCCACTCGACGCCGGCGACCGGACCTGCGCGTTCGTGCGCGGAGGCGAGGTGCTGGTGGCGGTCGCGATCCGCGACGGCGAGCCCGAGGGCGAGCTGCTGGCGCCGCGCGGCCGGTGGCGCGACGTGCTGCGGGGCGAGGAGCGGACCTTCGCCGGCCGCGAGCCGGTGGCGCGGGTGCTCGGCGAATACGGGCTGGCGGTGTTCGAGCGCGACTCGCCCTGAGGGCGGGCGGCGAGCGTCGCCGGCGGTGGATGCATCCCACCGTGCAGGGCCCCCGATGGCGGTGTCGAACGCAACTCTGCGGGCGCTCGTCGGTTGCAACGTACACGGAGAGCCGCGCCGCGACCCGCCAAACGACCAAACGGAGCGCTTGCCATGATCACCTCCCTCGTCCACCACGCCCGCCGTCACGTGATCGCCTACCTCGCGTTGACCTGCTCGCTGCTGGCACTCGCCGGCGCGGCATCGGCGGCGTTCCGCCTCCCGTTCGGCTCGGTCGGCGAGCGCCAGCTGCGCAACTACGTGATCGACCCGGTCAAGTGGGATCCGAACTACGTGACCGGCTTCGTGCGCCGGTGGGCGACGATCAGCGCCACCGGCGCGATCATGTCGACCAGCCCCGGCGGGCAGAGCGCCTCGACGGGAACCGGGAAGGCAGTCGTCACCTGGGGCGACGCGTTCGCCGGCTGGTGCGCACCGGAGGCCACCGTGCTCGCAGGCCCGCCGACCACCACGACGACGACCACGAGCACGACGCCAACGACCACCAGCACGACTTCGACCAGCACGACCTCGTCGACGACCACCTCGACAACCTCGAGCGCTCCAACGCCCACCGGCGCGCAGTACGCCGACGCGGCAATCGTCCCCCGCAGCGGCGAGTCGACGCTCGTCGAGGTCGAGACGTACAACTCGCTCGGCCAACTGGCCGCCGAACCCGTCTCGCTCACCGTCACCTGCGGACCGGGCGCCGGCTCGGGCCAGTCGTTCCCGACGAACCTGCCGTAGGAGGACGCCGGCGCCGGCGGCCCGACTCGTCGCTCTCGCCAGGCGGCGGCGAAAGCCCGGGGCCGCCGGACCCGGCCCGCCGGTGGGCCGGCCGGGCGGGGCCGGGCGGTGGGTGGCGCCGGGCGGGGCGGGCGGTGGGGGGCGCCGGGCGGGGCGGGCCGACGACGGGCCGGGTCGGCCGACGACGGGCCGTGCGGGGCGGGCCGACGACCCGTGCGCCTATTCCGAACCCAGAAGCCAAAGTTCCGGGATCCACCAACTTGGAGCCAAAGTTCGGCCCCGATCACCGTCGCAGCCATGCAGTTCGCCGCCCAGCCGAGCCGCTCCCGTCCAGTCGGCGCGTCGAAAAGGCCGCCCAGTCGGCGGGCAGCACCGCCTGAGGTCGCCAAACGTTACAGCCGGCGCGAACGCACTTTGGGGCGTAACGCTGTGGCTTGCCGTGAGCCAAAACGTGACAGCCGCGGCGCTCGGATCGTCCGATGTAACGTTTTATCCAGGATCGGACGTCCGCGCCGAGCACCACCGCCCCGGCCGGCCCGCCCACGCCACCCGCCACCCCTCACCCAACCCACGACACAAGCGCCGCGCCACCGCCCACCCGCCACACCGCCTCCCCGGCCCCTCCGGTAGGGTGCGCGACGGGGTGATGCGCGCGCTCGTCGTGTCCTGGGAATACCCGCCGGTGGTCGAAGGCGGCCTGGGCCGACACGTTCGCAAGCTGTCCGAGCAGCTGGTGCGCACGGGGGTCGAGGTCCATGTGCTGACCCGGGGCGGCGGCGGCCTTCCGGCTCATGAGGAGCGCCACGGCGTGTTCGTGCACCGCGTGCGCGAGCCGCAGTTCCCGCTCGAGCTGGGCGCGTTCGTGCGCTGGGTCGAGGCGATGAACGCCGACATGCAGGCGCTGGGCGCCGAGCTCTGCGAGCGGTTCGAGTTCGATCTCGTGCACTCGCACGATTGGCTCGTGGCGGGCGCGGCGGAGCGCCTCGCGCGTGACCTGCGCCGGCCGTGGCTGGTGACCGTGCACGCGACCGAGTGGGGGCGCCACCAGGGCTGGGTGCGCGACTACCCCCAGCGCCACATCCACGCCGCCGAGCAGGCGATGGTCCGCGGCGCGGACCACGTGATCACGTGCTCGCACTACATGCGCGGTCACGTCGCGCTGGTGTTCGGCGTGCCGGCGGCGCAGATCACGGTCGTCCCCAACGGCATCGATCCCGGTGACCTCGAGCCGGTCGTCGAGGACCTGCCGGCGCTGCGCGCTCGTTTCGCGACCCCCGACGACCGGGTCGTGCTGCTGGTCGGCAGGCTGGTCCACGAGAAGGGCTTTCACCTCGCGCTCGACGCGCTCGCGGCGGCGGTCAGGCGCCTGCGCGACGTGCGCTTCGTCGTCGCTGGCACCGGCATGGCCGAGGCCGAGCTCAAGCGCCAGGCGCAGCGCCTCGGGCTGGACCGGCACGGGACGTTTCTCGGCTGGGTCGGCGACGACATGCTGCACTCGCTGTACCGAGTCGCCGACCTGTGCGTGGTTCCGTCGATCTACGAGCCGTTCGGGCTCGTCGCGCTGGAAGCGATGGCGTCGGGCTGCCTGTGCATCGTCGCCGACACGGGCGGCCTGCGGGAGGTCGTTCCGGCCCACGGCAACGTCGGCCTGCGGTTTGCCTCACGTGACGCCGGCGCGCTGACCGCGGTGCTGCAGCAGGCGCTGGCCGACGACGATGCCCGCGCCCAGGTCGTGGCTGACGCTCGGGCGCATGTGCTGCGCTTCGATTGGGGCGCGGTGGCGCAGCGAACGCTCGAGCTCTACGGCGACCTCGCCGGCGCCGGGCCGATGCTCGCCCCGGGCGCCGCATCAGCCGTCGTCGCGGACGGCGACATCGCCAACCTCAGCCGCGACCGCAATCTGCCTATTGTGCGCAGCTAACCGGGCCTCCGGTTGGGAGCGGCGGTGTCACGCGATCTCGGACGGGGCCGACCAGAAGTCGCTGTCGGCGACGCCGAGGACAAGGACTGAGTTCTCGACAACGTGGAGTGAGTTGGCCGTCGTCGCCTTGAACGGCCGTGTGGCGTCTCCCCTGAGCGTGCGGGTGGCTACCGCAACGGTGCTGAAGACGATCTGATCATCCACCAATGCACTGTGGTCGATCGGCCAAGTCGCGACAGCTCGCCGCACGCGCGTTCACGTCGCTCGTGAAGGTAGGTCTCCTACACCCTTCGGGGTGCGCACTCGGCCACTGACGCTGAGATAGTGAGGAGACCGATCAAATCGGAGTCGTCGCATCTCACACCTGGAGGATACTAATGCTCGCCACTGCACATCGCATCCCGCTTGGCTCACTACTACGTGGAAGGGTGACACGGTTTCGCCCGACAAACCGTGCGGGTCGCTTGCCGTCGCCTGCGACACCACCGACAGCCAGCGCATCAGTTAGCCCCCGTTGGCCCGGCCAACATTCGACACGAAGTCAATATAAGGAGGCACCGTTGTGTAACACATCGAGTGTCCTCGCGGCCCGCGAGCCGCACCGGCGACTACAGCGCCTGCGGCGCGACACCGCGAGCACACGGCTGCTCGCGTCGTCGCTGCTCGTCGCAGCCGTGACAGTCGGGCTACTGCTACTACTGGTAGTCGCCACACCTGCGCTCGGCCAGCAGGCGACGCACGCCAGCGCACACGTTCTGGACCGAATCGTCGCCGAGCCGAGCTCGTGGCGCAAGGGCTGATCGAGCAATATGCCGTGTGGCACCCGGCGCGTGGCCCCCGGGGTCACGCGCCGGCCGCCGAGGCTTGCTGAGCCTATCCGGAGAAGCTCCACGCCGCCAACGGCTCCAGGTTCCACGACGAGCGGCCGGCTGCGTGGCCCGACGCAACCACCGGCGCGCCCGCTCATCCGACATCGTGAGTGCTGAGGTACTCATTTGCATCAGCCTGCGTGTACTCTGCGATCGCCGAGATCTGGAAGGTCACGACGTCGGCCGAGTCTGAGTCACTGGTGCACGTCACGCTATAGCTGTCGGCACCGCATTCGAAGGTGAATGTGGCCCGCGACACCGGGCTGTACGCGCTCACGCCCTCGGTTGAATTCGCCAACGCGTTTCCGTCGCTCTGCTGCCACAACTCGTAGAACACGTTCTCGGCCAGCGCGCAACTGGCGTCCGCGCTCGCGGAGATGTTCTGGTCGCAAGCTCGGAAGCCTGCCGCGATCGGGACCGGGTTGGCGGGGGCCGCCAACGATCCGGCAGGCGGCGCCGGTGTAACGGTGGTCGTCTGTGGCGCGGGCTCGATGACCGTCGTCGTGTCCGAGGGGCTGGACGCCACCCTCTGCTGCACCACCGTCATCGTCCGCTCGACGCTGACGGTCTCGGCGGTGCTGCCGCAGCCCGTCAGCGCGAAGCCGACGATGAGAAGCGTGACTGCGTGTATCCGTTTCATTTCGAGTGTCCTCTTTACTTTCGGTCGCGACGCAACGACTGGTGCCGCGTTGCGCGAGTCTGGGTTCTGTGCACTAGAGGCGACCGGGCCCCGCCGGAGCGCCGGATCGCGGCAAAGCTCATCGAAGCACCTCATCTCTCGTTCGGTCGCCGTGCCGCCCGTCTTGCGCGAAGTCAGGTCGCCTCGCCTGCTGGCACTCGAGCCGGCCGCTCGCCGCGGTAAGGGTTACGGACCGGCTCCGAGCGAGAGAATGCACTCCGCGACGTCCGTGCGCGACAGCGGCAGTCCTACTCTTGGGGTGGAGCTAGCTCCACCATCGCTTTCTAGTTGGCCCCCACACGCTCGACCCCCGTGCTTTAAATAATAGCGTCGAGACGCAGGCGCTCGATCGCCCACGGGCTTGCATGGCCCCCTCAGCATGGGAGCACTTGCAACGTCGACGATGAGTGTGTTTCCTTGCATTTTGCATGCGATCGGCTGAATGTCATGATCTCGGCGAACGGGGATGAGCGACAGCAGGCCATGGCGTTTCTGGGGGGCTAAGGCGCAGCGACTGGGAGAGGCCGCCG
>JBEKRJ010000014.1:0-19435 GCA_049518835.1 Solirubrobacteraceae bacterium | reverse complement strand
GTACTTCCGCGTCGATGACGCCGCCAGGCGGGTCGATTGGGGAGCCGAGGGTCATCCCTATCACGGATGGATGTCGGTCGAGCCCGAGGGCGACGGGTCGAAGCTGACGTTTCACCTGACCACCGTCCAGGTGAGCGACGTTCAGCAGTACGTCAGGGCCACGTTGGACTCGATCCGCAAGTTCTTCTGAACGTCCTCGTCGTCAACGCCGGCTCGAGCACGCTGAAGCTGGCGTTGCTGGCCGGCGACGACCGGACGCTGGCCGAGCAGGAGCTCGAGGCGCCCGCAGCGGAGGTCGATGCCGAGCAGTTGCGGGCCGCGCTGCGCGACGGCCTCGGCGAGGCGGATGTCGTCGGCCACCGGATCGTGCACGGCGGCGAGCGCTTCCACACGGCGGTGGTGGTCGACGACGGCGTGCAGGAGGCGCTCGAGCAGCTCGTGGACCTCGCGCCGCTGCACCAACCGAAGTCGATCGCCGCGCTGCGCGCGGTCTGCGAGGCGCTGCCGCGCGTGCCGGCAGTGGCGTGCTTCGACACCGCTTTTCACCAGACGATGCCGCTCGCCGCCGCGACCTACGCGCTGCCGGTCCAGTGGCGGGCGCGGTGGCACGTGCGCCGCTACGGGTTCCACGGGCTCTCGCACGGCTGGATCGCGCAGCGCGCCCCGCAGCTGCTCGGCGTCTCCGCGGCCGGTCTGCGGTTGGTCAGCTGCCACCTCGGCGCGGGGGCGTCGCTGTGCGCGATCGCGGACGGGCGCTCGGTCGACACGACGATGGGCTTCACACCGCTCGAGGGGCTCGTGATGGCGACCCGCTCGGGCAGCGTCGACCCCGGGATGGTGCTCTGGCTGCTGGAGCGCACGGGCATGACTCAACGCGACCTGTCGTATGCGCTCGAGCACGAATCCGGTCTGTTCGCGCTCGCCGGCACCGCCGACATGCGCGAGGTGCTGGCGGCCGTCGGCCGCGGCGAGCGCGACGCCCGGCTGGCGCTCGACGTCTACACGCACCGGCTGCGCGCCGGGATCGCGGCGATGGCGGCGACGCTCGGCGGGCTCGACGCGGTCGCCTTCACCGGCGGGATCGGCCAGCGGTCGGCCGAGGTCCGGGCTGCCGCGGTCGACGGTCTGGAGTTCCTCGGGCTGGCGATCGACGGCGCGCGCAACGACTCCGGGCGGGATGACCGAGAGATCACCGCCCCCGGGGCGCGCGTGCGGACGCTCGTGATCGCGGCACGCGAGGACCTCGAGATTGCCCGCCAAGCGCGGGCGGTCATGCGCGCGCGTTCGTGAGCTCGAGCTCGAGTGCCGGCGCGCCGGCGGGGGGCGGGGCCGCTGGGGGCGGGGCGCCGGCTGGGAGCGGGGCGCCGGCTGGGAGCGGGGCGCCGGCGGGGGGCGGGGGCGAGCTGGCGGGGGGCGGCGCGCCGGCGGGGACGTTCGACGAGCGGCTGCTGGCGTGGCTGGGGGACGAGCCGCCCGCGGCCCGGGCGGCAGACGCCGAGCGCGTGCGTGAGATCGCGGCTGAGTTCGCCCACGGGTTCGACCGGCTGGCCGAGATCGGCCCCGCCGTGACCGTGTTCGGCTCCGCGCGGACGCCGCGCGAGCATCCCCACTACCACCTGATGCGTGCGGTCGGCGCCGCGCTCGGACGGGCGGGCTACGCGGTCATCACCGGCGGCGGCGCGGGGCTGATGGAGGCCGCCAATCGCGGGGCGCGCGACGCCGGCGCGCTGTCGGTCGGCTGCAACATCGAGCTGCCGCGCGAGCAGCAGCTCAACGCGTACGTCGACATCGCGTTGCGGTTTCGACATTTCTTCGCCCGCAAGGTGATGTTCGTCCGCTACGCGAGCGCGTTCGTGATCGGACCGGGCGGGTACGGCACGCTCGACGAGCTGTTCGAGGCGTTGACGCTGATCCAGACAGACACCGTCCGCCACTTCCCCGTGATCCTCGTCGGTGAAGGCGAATGGGAGGGGTTGCTCGCGTGGCTGCGAGCGCACGCGCTCTCCGATCGCCGGATCGATGCCGGCGACCTCGCGGGGCTCCGGGTAACCGGTAGCCCGGCCAAGGTGGTCCGGATCGTGACCGCGGCGCGGGAGCGGCGGCGGCGTGAGGGCCGGTCGCGGGGGGCGCCGGCGGGGTGAGGGCCGGTCCGGGAGTAGGCGCTGACTGCTGGCTGGCGGCTACTCGGCACCCGCGCGGTTGACCGTGTGCGCGATCGTCGACGCGGCTATCCTCGCGCCCATGCCCAGGCGGCCCGCGGTCCAGCTCGGTGAGATCATCCGACAGCAGCGCGAGCTCGCCGAGCTGTCGATGCGTCAATTCGCGGATCTGGCGGGGATCTCCAATCCGTACCTGTCGCAGATCGAGCGGGGCCTGCGAGCGCCGTCCGAGCGGGTGCTCGAGGGGATCGCCGGTGCCCTGAAGGTCTCGGCTGACGCTCTGCTCGAGCAGGCCGGGATCGCACCCCGGGGCGAAAGCTCCCAGGACAGCGCCGTGCTGGACGCGATTGCGGCCGATAGTCGGCTGTCCGCGCGTCAGCGGGCGGCGTTGCGTGAGGTGTACGAGGCGTTCGTCGCGACGTCGGCCGGCGCTTGAACGCGGGCGGGCGGCGCGTGAAGCGGCCTGGGCGGCGCCGGACGCACAACGACGGCGAGCACCGCACAGACCAGGTCGTACGTTGCTCGCCGAAACTCCCGAACCGCGACGGTTACTTGAACAGCGCTCGCGCTGCGCTGGTGTAAGAGTTGGTGATCTCGCGAGCGAGGTCCGTCTGCGCCTCGATCAAGCTCTTGAGCCACTCCTGCTGGGTCAGAGAGGCGGCGCGCAGCTCGATGTCGATCGTCCGGTCTACCAACTTCTCGTAGGAATCGAGGTATAAGCTCCCAGCCTTGCGAGCGGCTTCCAGCCACTGCTCGTTGAAGTCCTTCACCTGCTCGTACGCGGCGTCGACGTGCGCCGCGCCATTGCGCGTCTGGGTTGCGGCCATTGATCCAGCCTTCCTTTGCTCGGGGTATGAGGGAATCTGCTTGCAGTTTAGCACTGACTTTGCAAATTGCAAGCAGTTGATGATCGGCGCATCGATCACTGCCGGAGATGGCGCGATCTGCCACAACGTGACGGACGAGCAACGAGGGACCGCCACTGTCATGTGTTGGTCCGTCCCGAGCCACAACGTGACGCCAGTCGCCGGCGTGCTCGCGTCGCCGCGTCGCGTAACGTTGTTCCGCGGCTGGCGAAGTGAAACCGCACCGTAGTGAAGCGGCCCGGTTTCGGCTGCGTTTGCGCTTGTGGTGAGTGAGCTCTCAGCTCTTCAGCCTCGGGGGCTGGCGAGCAGCCCGTCGGTGTTGCTGGCGCCATCGGTGTCAAAGCCGGCGATCGTGCGTTGGTCGAGCGCATACGCTCGTCGTGCGCCGGCTGTCTGCGGCACGGGGAGGCGGGTCTCGTGCCAGCAGGCGCCCGATCCTCCAGGGGATCTTCGCGAGCCGCGCGCCCGCGCGGGTCCTAACAACAGAAACGATCACGCGCGTCCCGACGGGCGCCGCGCGGCGAGAAGAGACCGATGTGTACTGCCGGGGCGGGCGCCGCGGGGGGAGCGTGTGGTTGGCCGGTGGCGGCGGCCGCTCACGTTCCGGTCAGGACGCCGACGCGCGCGTCGAGGCTGGAACAACGTTACAGCCGGTGATGCGACGGTCTCGGGTGTGACATTGTGGTCGTCTGCGGGACACAGCGTGACGTGCCGGGAGCGGCTTTGCTGCTGCGTCACGTTTTGGCAACCGGCTGGCGCCTTTGGGCTCCTCAACTCAAGCGAGCTCCATCCGCCGGCCTCGCCGGGATGGCTGCGATCGACTTGCGTCTGCGCTCCAACGTCAGCGCTCGCGGGTAGGACCCATATCGATACCAAAGGTCCGAGAGAAAATTACTGTGGGTTTCCAACGGCGATACGGCGTCTGGAGGCGTCTGGCGCTACCGGCTCGTCAGTTGCCACCAAGGGAAGTCGCGAGCGGGCCGGCGGCGCCAGCCACTCGTCGCAATGATGTCCCCCGGGAGGCAGAGGCCTGACTTTTACTGGAACCCCTCGGGTGGACCGATCGTCGCGGCCTCAGGTCCGAAGCTCTCGACGTATTTCGAGTGCACGGTCTTCCATTGAGACATCGCATCACGAGGGTTCGGATCGCCGCGCAGATGCGACTCGAGGCCGGCGAGGCACGTGTGCCACCCGGCTCCGTCGCGTGCTGCCTTCCCGTGCTCCTCCAGCGTGTCCAGCAACGTCAGCGTGCTGCCGCCGGCCGTCGGTCGGACTTCCATCCTGATGATGTCCGGCCCCCAACTGAACTCGATCAGCGATGGAGGCTCGTACGCGAGCAGCTGTCCGACGAACGGCGGCGCCTGGCCGCCGGGAAACGAGAATCGCAGTTGGGCGCCCGAGGTCCGGTCCCCCTCGATCGTGGTCGGGAACCAGTGCGCGAGGTGCTCGGACTCGGTGATCGCGCGCCATACCTGCTCGGGTGGGTGCGGGAGCGTGCGCTCGAAGCGGAGCTGCCACCGGCCGTCGTCGAGGCGGTCGAGACTGCCGTACACCATCATCTTCTCCTCCGTTCGGGATCATTGCCGTCGGTCATTTCTTCCAGGTGGCGCTCGAGGTCGTCGAGGCTGGCGGTCCACATCTGCCGATATGGTGCGAGCCACTCGTCGATCGCCCGCAACGGCTCGGGCCGGAGGCTGTAGAGCCGGCGCTGCGCGTCGCCGCGAACCCGGACCAGGCCCGCCTCGCGGAGGACTCGCAGGTGCTTGGACACGGCGGGCTGACTGAGCCCGAGCGCCTGCACGAGCTCGGCAACCGGACGCTCGCGCACTTGCAGCAGGTCGAGGATCTGCCGGCGATGCGCCTCTGCCAGGACGGCGAAAACAGACATCGAGGCAATTATGCCTGCACAGCTATATAGCTGTCAAGCGATATGTCTGGGCCGGCTGGAGTGACGCTTCATGGATAGCCGGTTGTGGAGTAACGCTTTCACCGCCGGGAGTACGTGGCCCGTTTGGGTTGCGCGTCCTGGCTTGGCATGCTCTACGACGAAGCTCGGTCTGTGCTTTGCGCCGGACTAGGGAGTCACGCCCGACTGACGGCTCGTCGGGCACCAGCAGCTTCGTGGTCTGCGAATTGGCGCCCGTCGATGCCGCGCGCCGCTTCAGTGCGGCGCCGACGCCAGCTTGTCGCTCACCGCTTGCGCGCGGCGAAAGAAGGCCGCGAGCTCGGGATCGTGGATCCGCTCAGCGTGTCGCAGGAGCGCTTCGAACTGCACCTGATTGGTCTGGCACTGCTGGGCGAACCACAGCAGGTTAGGATCCTGCTCTTCGGTGGCCGTGAAACGGCCGGTCTCCCGTGTGCTGGCCTCCATTGGGCTCTCCTCTCGTCGACCTCTACTCGTCTACCCCGGTCCGGCTCCCGGCCAACGTGTTCTTGCGCGTAGACGCTGTGTCCGTCGACCGGCGCAGGGCCGTCAAGGCACGTCAGGCTGGTAGTCGGCTGGGGATCGACAGGGTTGAGACGCAAGGCCGTCGACCACCTCCCGGCTTGATCCATCCGCAGCGAACGCTTCAATCCCCAGATCTGTCCTAACATCCGGCTCCAAGGAGTGCCCGTGCCGTTAACGCAAACCCAACTAGCGAGCGCTCTAGCGGACCGCGCGGAGCTGAGCAAGGCCGACGCGAAGCGGGTGCTCGAGGCTCTCGAAGCGATCGTGCTCGAAGAGCTCGGAAACGCGCAAAAGGTCCGAATCGGCGGCTTAGTCCAGCTGACCGTCCGCGTCAAGCCCGCGCAGAAGGCGCGCATGGGCCGCAACCCCGCAACGGGGGAGCAGATCAAGATCGCAGCCAAGCCGGCGAGCGTCGACGTGCGCGCGCGGCCGCTGGCTCGGGCGAAGGCGGCCCTGCCGTCGGTCCAGAAGGCGCGTCGACGCTTGGCCGCCTGAGGCCCGCGATGCGCGCGGCGCTGGTGGCGACATCGACTATCCGCCGCTTGTGGCGCGTCCGGGAGTTTCGTTGACGGGCTGGCGAGCGGAGATCGAGCCTGGCAAGAACGCCAAGACCGACGGCGTAGTGGGGCTGTGTCGAGGTCCGAGGACAGCCGGATGACTCGGGCGCGGCCCGATCCGGCGAGACTGGATGCCGAGCGGGCTGCGGACTGAGCGGGCGAAGATTTGCAGCCCCCAGACCGCAACGAACTTTCCGTGCCAGCGTCTTCTATTTCTATTGCGACGCGGCACGAAATGGCTGGCGGCGAGGCTGTCGCAAAACTCTCGTTCGCGCGATTTGCTGCATTTCGGTAATCGGTAGCCCGCTCCGATGGGCCAGTTTGCGGCGTGCGCTGGCGGGGTTTTGCGACAGCCTCCAGCGGGTCACGACGTGACGCACGGCCAGCGCATCGGTCGCTTACGTGACGTTTGGGCCGGCGATGCACAGCCGGGGGAGCGCCGGACGCGCGCGGGCCTTCATCCGTGGACGCAGTCGGCGGACTCTTCGGGTGGCCGGCCTGCGGATCTGACGATTAGCGCATCGCGCGCCGCATCCAGCCGAAGCGGTAGCGGCCGAGGTTACGCCGGCGGTAGGCCAGCCGTGCGTATGTCACAGCACCCAGCGTCGGCATCACAGTCGTCTGCGCCAGCGTGTACAGCGGGAAGATCAGCATCCAAGGCGACAGCACCTGCAGGTTGCACACGACGGTGACGGCGAGATAGAGGATCAGCAGCGCGGGCAGCAGTGCCACCAGTGTGCCGACCGAGAGGCTGCTCCACACGTGGAAGTAAACGCCGACCCAAGCGCCGAGCATGTAGTAGAAGGTCAGCACCGGCAACTGCAGGACGTTGCGGTCGAAGTTGACGATGAAGTGTCGGTAGTTCCCAGCCCACCACAGCAGTCGCTGCGCAAACAGCGCCCGCCAGCGCTCGGGAACCTCCGTGTATGCGACGTAATCGACGTGACGGATCACCATCCGCAGCGCGAGCGCAACCCTGCCCGTCTCGATGTCCTCGCCGGGCGACCACAGCGAATGATGGTCGAACACGCGCACGAGCGCCTTGGTGCGCCCGATGAAGCACGCGCCCGAGGTCATCCACGGACGGTAGCGGCGGGCCAGCATCGCGATCCGGTACTCGAGCGTTTGCAGGCGGCCGGCAAGCGTGCACGTCGGCGCTGCTTCCACCCTGACCGACGCGAGGTCGGCGCCGGAATCGGCAAACGCACGCACGGCATTGGCGATCCGGGCGTCGATCAGCGTGTCAGCGTCCAGCCGCAGCGCGTACGTCGTCGTCACGGCAGCGACCCCGCGGCGCATCAGCGAGGCGGAGTTCGGGCATCGATCCGTGATCCGCAGCACCGTGAATCCATCGCGCTCGAGCTCGTCGGCGAACGCGGCCATCAGCGCCGAGCTGACCTCGCAACAGACCAGCACGCGCGCCCGCAGCGCCGACAGCGACGCTCGCGCGCTGAAGTACCGCGGATCGCCGTACAGCGGCACGACGATCGTGTAGTCGTCGGTGCTGTGCTCGGCGACCGACAGAGTTCGACCTCGCCACCAGGCGAGCAGGTTCTGAAACTCGAACGCGAGCAACAACAGCGCCGCGGAGAACGCGAACACCCGCATCGTCCCGCCTCGTGCGGATCGCAGTCAGTGAGTGGCGACGACGGCGGCGGCCTCGCCGGCGTCCGGCGCGCTCAGGTAGATGCGCTTGACGAGCGTGCGATGACGCGGGCACTGTGCCTTTGGCTTGCAGCGCACAGTCGTCCGCACGACGCTGCGGCCGACCAGCCGCTCGCGTCGCTGCTTGCCGAGCACCGGTGCGAACACCAGTGTGATGATCGTGAGGGCGGTGACGCCCTTTGTACCAACGCTGCGCATCATCAAGCCTTTCAGTCGGGAGCCTCGCCGGAGACGTCCCGCCGGTAGTCGGCACTGCCGCGGCCGGATGTAGAGGCCTGGGTAACGAGCCGCTGCGCGGCGCCAGGGCTTGACGCTACGACGAGGCGCGCAGGGGCCGCAGCGCGGCTTCGGTTCGCAGTAGCTCGTCAAGCATCACGTCAGCGGCCTGATCACCTCGTTGGGGTTGAGCGACCCGTCCTCGCCGATGAACTGGGTGTCGAACGGGATGTTCACCGCCTCCACGATTGGCGTCATCTCGACGGCGGTGATGACCTGCTTGAGTTGCTGGACGGACCGCGTGCCGGCCGCCACGCCGCCGTCGGACGGTCAGCTTCGCCATCGTCAGCGGCGGGCGCGAGGTGTCGGGACGGTTCACAGCGCCTGCACGAGCGCCAGCCCGTCTGGGGACCCCAGGCCGGTACAGGCATCCCAGCCGGAGCCGGCCTGATAGTCGCCGTTGTTGCCCTCGGTGATGTCGTGAAAGCCGCTCTGGGCCGTGGCCGCGTACAACTGCGGTTGCAGGAAGCCGACCGACGTGCCCAGCGACTGGTTGATCAGCGCCGTCAGCCCGGCCCACAGCGGCGCCACGGCGCTCGTGCCGCCGACCGTCTGCTGCGCGCCGTCGACATAGATCGAGTAACCGGTCGTGGGGTCGGCGTCGCCGGCGACGTCCGGCACGCCTCGCCCCGGCTGGCCGGTGTCGACGTTAGTGGGCATCTGGATGCCGGCCTGGTATGAGGGGACCGGGAACTCGATGCTGATCCCGCCGCCCCCCGCGCCGCCGGCGGTGCCGTCGTTCCACACTGTCTCGCTCGCGATCGCGCCGTTGCTGACCTGCAGCGTGGTCCCGCCGCAGGCAAGCGCGTGCGGCGCGGAGGCGGGGAAGTCGACGTGCTGCTTGCCGTCGGTCACGCCGTCGGTCGAGCCGTTGTCGCCGGCGGCGACGGTCACGGTTACGCCGAGCGCCGCCGCCTCGGTGAGGATCTGCTCCATCTGCGTGCGCGCCTGCGCGGTCCACGAGTCCTCGGGCCCGCCCCAGCTGATCGACACCACCGACACGCTGTTGGTCGTGTCGTGGACCGCGGTCGACAGCATGTCGATGAATCCCTGGTCAGTGTTGGGGGCGAAGTAGACGACGATCTTGGCGTCCGTCGCGATCGAGCCCACGACCTCGATGTCGAGCATCACCTCGTCGTCGGCGCTGGACCCGGGAGCGTTCGCACCACCGTCGACCCCGACGGTGGTCAGGCTTGGCGTTGTTAGGCCAAGGCTCTGGAAGTACGTCTCGAGGTCCGCGTCGCTGTAGCCGCCGCCGAGCTCGAGAATCCCGACGGTCTCGCCGGCGCCGGTCACGTCGGTGGGGAAGTTGTACGCCGCCGCGACCTGCGGCGGCGTGTACGAGGTCGCTTGCAGGGCGCTTGCAAGGCGCCGGATGTGGGCCCGCGCCTGGGCGCGCTCGTCGAGCCCGAACACGCCCGTGATCACGCCACCGAGCTCGGCGGGCACGGTCAAGAACCCCGCACGCGCGCGGTAGATCGCGCCGTCCGCGGCGCGAAACAGCCCGAGCTGCTGGGCCGCGAAGGCCTGCGCGAGTGCGTCGACGGTGCCTCTGAGCGTGATCGCGCGACGGCCTCTGTCGACGGCGGTCAGCTCGAGTCCGTTGTCGGCGGCGAACGACCGCACTGCGGCGATGTCCGCTTCGGTCGCGCCGTGTGCGGCCGCAAGCTCGGAGCGCGACAGCCGGCGCTGGCGCGCCGGCGCGACGCTCGCCTGCTCGTCGACCCAGTCCAGCGCTGCCGCGGCGCGCACGTACACCGTCACCTCGATCTGCTTGGCGCCGTCGGCGTCGCCGATCCGCGGATCCGCGGGCACGGGCCCACGCTGGCTGCCTTCGATTTCCACCCGTCCTGTCGATGCCATCACAGTTCTCCCGTCAGGTTTGCTCTCCCGTCTGCACCAGAGACTATGACCGGCGGGGCGGTCGCCGGCTGTCGAGGCCGATGTGCAATCGTTGGCCGAGCGCTCGGACCGGCGATACAGTGCGCCACCCGCACTCGGGCCTTGAGGCAGAGCCCCAGGTAATTGCCCTTCTCCTTGTCGGGGGTTTCCGCCGGGACGCAGGGTAGGATCGCACCGATGAATAAATTGCTCGTGATCGCGTTGTGTGGGCTGACGGTCGCGCTCGTGGGTGCGCCGGCGGCGTTGGCGACGATGCAGACCGCCCACTCAGGGGACGTCAGCGCCAGCTTCAGCTTCCAAGGCAGCTTCCCGAGCTACACGGGCGAGACGCTCACGATCTCGCGGGCCGGTCAGGTTCTGTACGACCAGCCGGTCGCCTCCAAGCAGTGCGTGTCCACGTGCGCGCCCGTGTCGCAATCTGCCGGGCAGTCGTCGGTGCGCGTGCTCGACCTCGAGCACAACGGTCAGCCTGACGTCGTGCTCGAGTTGTTCAGCGGCGGCGCCCATTGTTGCGGGATCGATCAGGTGTTCTCGCTGGATCCCGGCACGATGACCTATGTCGAGACCGAGCGCAATTTTGGCGATCCCGGTGCGCGGATCGAGGATCTCGGTCACGACGGCCGGTACGAGTTCCTGACCGCCGACGACTCGTTCGCGTACGAGTTCACCGACTTCGCCGGCTCGGGGCTGCCGATCGAGATTCTTACCTTCTCGGGTCGGCATTACAAGAATGTCACCCGCAACTACCCGAAACTGATCGCGGCGGACGCCGCGACGTGGATCAAGGCGTTCAACAGCATGGCCCGGCAGGGCTATCCCGACAGCGTCGGGGTGATCGCGGCGTGGGCAGCCGACGAGGATCTGCTCGGGCACCGCAAGCTTGTCGCACGCTACCTCGCCCAGCAGGCGCGGGCGGGACACCTCAACAGCGCCTTGAACCCGGGCGGCAGCAGCTTCGTCGCCAAGCTGCAGCGGTTCCTGCGCGCGCACGGCTACCTGCGCTGACATCGCCACGACACTCCGCTGACAAGACCCGACCCGAGTCGGGTGGCAGCTAGGGCTTGGCTGTGTGCGGCCCTAACGCTCAACGACCAGGCTGGAGCGCGCGACGCGGCGCGGCTCGAACGGGAGGGCCAACGGCTCGGCGGGCAGCATTCGATCCAGCAGTTGGAATGCCGACCGCTGCAGCTGGCCAACGGTCGGCGCCAGCGCCGCGCGGGCGGCGTCGCGCGCGGCCGCGCGGCCGATGCCGGCTCGTGCCGCCCTGACGAGCGTGGCAGCCGCGTCGCCGCCGATCTCGCGTGCGGCGGCGCGTGCGCGGTCGCCGGCGATGTCACCGACCGCGACGCGGGCAGCGGCCCACGCCGGCGCCCCGGCCGCGCCCCACGCGGCCTCGCGCGCGGCGGCGCGTCCGGCGGCCCATGGCGCCCAGGCGGCGGCACGCGCGGCGCCCAGCGCCGCCGACCAGGCGGCGTGGGCTTCGCGCCGCGCAACCCCGAGCGCGGTGAGCGCTCGCGGGAGATCGCCGCTGTCGAGCACGGGCGCGAGCGTGGCCAGGCGATGTGCGGGGCGGTACAGGCGCGCCGCGACCAGCCACGCCGGCGCGTAGGTACGGATCAACCAATCCAGCGCCATCCATGAGCGGGCCTCGTCGAGTGGGTCGTCGGCGGTGCCGATCGTGCGCGCGAGGTAGAGCCGTAGTCGCTGGCGCGGCTCATCGTCCAGGCTGTCGTTCAGCGTCGTGCAGAAGGCGCGCAGCACCGGGCTGACACAACGCGGCTGATCACTGTGCGGCTCCCCGGCTAGGTGGCTGACCCACTCCATCGCGCACCGACCTTGCTCCGGGGTCGCGTGCGTGCCGTAGGCGAGCTTGTAATCGGGGCTCATCGTTCCTCCTGTGATCAGCTGATTGAGGCGGATTGTCTCGCCGCTGCATGCGAAGTCAAGCCGGAACCGGTGTGATCGCAGGTCGGGCGCGGCGGCGCGCGCAGACGTGGCAGAATCTCACGGCGATGAGCTCGCCAGCGCGGATTCTCCTTGTGGCGCACCGGACGGCGGCGACGCCAAAGCTGCTCGAGCAGGTGCGTGAGCGGTCCAAGCAAGGCTCGTGCTCGTTCGTGCTGCTGGTGCCACGCCCGTACTGGGATCCGGAGACCGAGGAGGCGGAGATGGTGATCGAGCTCGCCACGCCGCTGCTCGAGGAAGCGGCCGGCGGGCGCATCGAGGCAATCGTCGGCGACACCGACCCGTTCGTGGCGGTGCGCGCGGCGCTCGAGCAGTCTCAGTACGACGAGGTGATTGTGTCGACCTTGCCCCGTCGCGTCTCGCACTGGCTGCGACTCGACCTGCCCGCACGCGTCCAGCGTCTCGGCGTCCCGGTGACGGTCGTGGAGGCAGCCCAGGCCGAGCAAGCCTGGCGAGCCTGAACGTGCCGGGCGCGAGCGACGTCCGGCTCGAGCTCGTCGATGTCGAAAACCCCGAGGCGCTGAACCTGATCCTCGGTCAGTCGCACTTCGTCAAGACCGTCGAGGACCTGCACGAAGCGCTCGCGGGCGCGGTGCCGCAGTTGCGCTTCGGGATTGCGTTCTGTGAAGCCTCGGGACCGCGACTGGTGCGCCGCACGGGCACCGACCCCGAGTTGCTCGAGCTGGCAACTCGCAATGCGCTCGCGATTGGGGCCGGGCATGCGTTCATCGTGTTTCTTCGCGACGCCTTTGCGATCAACGTGCTCAATCAGGTGAAGCTGGTGCCCGAGGTGTGCCGGATCTACTGCGCGACCGCCAATCCAGTCCAGGTGATCGTCGCGCAGACGGCGGCCGGCCGGGGGATCCTGGGCGTGGTCGACGGTGAGCCACCACTTGGAGTTGAGCGCGAAGCTGACATCGCGGCGCGCCGAGACCTGCTCAGGCAGCTCGGCTACAAGTTGTAGTAAGCAAGCAGCGTGGCTTGCGACGATCGGGACCACGCTAACCTGTCAGTCAACCGGTGATGCCGTAAGTTCGGCAACAAAGTCGCTGCTGAGACACCAACTCGGCGAGGCTCCGGGTACGATTAGCGCCCCACGAACGGAAGGACCCGATAGAGGATGCTGGATCAAATTCGCCGTGACATTCAGATGCGACTGGACCAGTTGCTCTCCGAGGCGGACAAGCTCCGCCGTGCCCTGGCAATTCTCGGCTCGCGCGATGGCGCAAAGGCGTCCGCAGGCGAGCAGGCGCCGGCGCGCGACACGGACTCGAACAGCGCTGCGCGCGCAACGCCGACGCGTACTCGGGGCCCCGCCGCCGAGGGTGCGCAGCGGCAAGCCAGCGCCCGATCAACGCGGTCGGCCGCGGGCGCAAATGCAACGGCAAGCGCGCGCGGGGCGACAAGCACGCCGGGGCGCACCCCTCCGGGCACGACCAAGAACGCGGTGCTCGAGGCACTCGCGAACGGTGGCGAGGCGATGACGGCCGGGCAGGTCGCGACCGCGACCGGACTAGGTCGCGCGAGTGTCAGCACGACGCTCTCGAAGCTGGCTCGAACCGGCGAGGTGACCAAGGCCGCGCGCGGGTATCAGCTCGCGGGCGACGGCGCGCCCGCGGTCGGCGTCGGCGAGGTCGCCGATGACGAGCAGCCGCCGGTGGAGTAAGCAAGGGTTCGCGACTGAGTAAATGGCGGGGTCCGGCGCCCAGTGAGCCGCGAGCGGACCACCGACCTCTCGATGCTCGAGCGGTTGGTGACGCCTCGCGGCAAGCTGGTGCTCGACGTTGGCTGTGGCGGCGGTGCGCTCGTGCGTGACCTGTGCGCGCTTGGTGCGCAGGCGGTCGGCGTCGAGATCTCCGAACGGCAGCTCGCGAGCGCGATCGCGCGCGACCCCGCCCGCAGCGCGCGGTATCTGGTCGGCCGCGCGCAGGAGCTGCCGCTTGCGGACGCGGCCGTGGATGTCACCGTGTTCATGCGCGCGCTTCACCACGTGGCGCCGGCTGACCTCGGACGCGCGCTGTGCGAGGCGCGGCGCGTGCTGCGCCCCGGCGGCATCGTGTACGTCGCAGAGCCGCTCGCCGAGGGTGACTACTTTGCGCTCATGAGCCTGGTCGAGGACGAGGTGAGTGTGCGCGAGGCGGCGCAGCGCGCGCTCGCGCATGCCGAGCGCTGGGGGCTCGAGCGAGTGCTGACCGTCGACTACGACGTTGTCGTGCGGATCGCGGACCTGGCTGCGCTGCGAGCGCGGATCGTCAGTGTCGACCCGGCGCGCGGGCCGATCTTCGACGCGCGTCGGGCGCGGCTCACCGAGGCGTTGCAGCGGCTCGGCGAGGCCGGCGAGCGGTCCTACGAACGGACCTTCGTGCAGCCGATGAGGGCGGACGTCCTGCGCGCGGCGGACGGCGCCGGGCCGGTTGGCGGTTGAACCGCGAGCGACAGCGGCTCGCGTTTGGGCGTGTCGCCGAGCTGTATGACCGGGCGCGGCCGACATATCCGGGCGCGGTCGTCGATCGCGTGATCGAGCGCGCCGGGCTGCGTGCCGGGGCGCGGATCGTCGAGGTCGGCGCGGGCGCCGGAAAGCCACGGTGCTGTTCGCCGACCGCGGCCTCGGCGTCGTCGCGCTCGAGCCCAGTCGCGAGATGGCGCGGATCGCCCGACAGCCTGCCGACCAGCCTCGCGGGCGACTGGCACGCTGAGATCGCCGGCAGCGAGGCGTTCAGCTCGCCGGCGCTGTCGTCCCATCGATGGTTGCAGTCCTACGCCGCCCAGCAGTACAGCCAGTTGCTGGAGACCCACCAGGATCACATCCTGCTCGAGCACGGGGAGCGAGCAAGGCTGCCGGCTGCTGTCGCGGCGACGATCGACGAGGCCGGCGGCGTGCTGGCGATGCCGTTCGTGACCCGACTGTGCGTTGCGACCAGGCGGTAAGGACCCGCGGGCCATCGGGCAGGGGCGCGTTCGGGTTTACCCGAGACACGCCCGCGGCGGGCATACTCTGCGCGTGCGAATTCCCGTGCGGCCGACCATCTACGAGATCAACACGGCCGTGTGGCTGCAACGGCGCAGCCGGGAGCGGGGCGGCCCGATATCGCTGGCGGATGTCGCCGGCGCTGAGTGGGATCGGCTGGCGGCGCTGGGGGTCGACGCGGTGTGGCTGATGGGCGTGTGGCAGCGCAGCCCGGCCGGCCGGAAGATCGCGCTCGAGGATCCGCAACTGGTCGCCGGTTACCGCGCTGCGCTGGGACAGCTGCGCGACGAGGACGTGCTCGGCTCGCCGTATTGCGTGCACGACTACACGGTCGACGCGCGCTTCGGCGGGCCGGAGGCACTCGCGCAGGCGCGCTCGCAACTCGCGGCGCGGGGAGTGGCGCTGATCCTCGACTACGTGCCAAACCACGTCGCCGTGGATCACCCGTGGGGCACCGAACGCCCCGCGTGCTTACTGGCCGGGAGCCACGAGGAGCTCGCGGCGCGGCCGAAGGAGTTCGTCGAAGTCGGGGGTCGCGTGTTCGCGAAGGGTCGCGACCCGTACTTTGATCCGTGGCAGGACGTGCTGCAGCTCAACGCCTACTCGCGTGTGCTGCGCGACGCGGCAGCGCAGACCGTGATCGCGATCGGATACCAGTGCGATGGGCTGCGCTGCGACATGGCGATGCTGATGACCAACGAGGTGTTCGCGCGAACCTGGGGTCAACGCCCCGGGCCGGCTCCCGAGGACGAGTTCTGGCCGACGCTGATCGGCCGCTGTCGCGAGGTCCACCCCGAGCTGCTGTTCCTCGCCGAGGTCTATTGGGACATGGAGTGGACGATGCAACAGCAGGGCTTTGACCTGTGTTACGACAAGCGGCTGTATGACCGCTTGCGCTACGAGGGGCCCGCGTCCGTCCGAGGTCACCTTCAGGCCGATGCCGGTTACCAGCAGCGCCTGCTGCGCTTCATCGAAAACCATGACGAGCCGCGGGCGGCGGCGACGTTCGGCGCCGAGCAGGCCCGCGCCGCCGCGGTCGTGATCTCGACGCTGCAGGGCGCGCGCCTGTACCACGACGGGCAGCTGGACGGGCTGCGGACCCAGCTGCCGGTGCAGCTCGGGCGGGGGCCCGACGAACTTGCCGACGCCGAGCTGCGCGCGTTCTACGACCGGTTGCTCGCGGTCGTGCCACAGGTGCGCGCCGGCGAGTGGCGGTTGTGCGAGTGCGCCGGGGCTGCGGGCGAGCAGCTGCTCGCGTGGTGCTGGTCTGCCCCGGAAGCGCGTCACCTCGTAGTCGTCAACCTGTCGGCGCAGCCCGGCGAGGGCAGTGTCCGCCTGCCCTGGGAAGATCTGGCCGGGCGCGAGTGGACGCTAACCGACAGGCTCGCCGACGCGCGTTACGAGCGCGCCGGCGATGCGCTGGCCGCCGATGGACTGTACGTCGCGCTCGATGCGTGGGGGACGCACCTGCTGGCGTTCGGCGAACGGTGAGCGTCGGTTTGGGCGCTGGTCGGCTTGGCGCCGGCGCGCGGTTGGTTCACGGCACCAACACGATCTTGCCGTGCGTGTGGCGTGCGGCGAGCTCCTGGAAGGCGTCGCGAACCTGCGCCAGCGGGAACGTGCGCGCGACCGGGATCTCGAGGCTGCCGTCTGCGACCATCGCGAGCAGCTCCGCGAGCAGCGACGCACTCGCGACCGAGTGGGTCCCGTCGGCGTGGACGCCGAGGCGCTGCACGGCGTCGTAGTCGATGATCGTGTTGATCCGCTGCGGCGCGACGCCGAGTCCGATCGCGAGATCGACGTAGCCGCCGCCGAACGTGTCGATGAACGCGTCCAGCTTGCCGCCGGCCGCGTCGCGCAGGCGCTGTTCCTGGCCCTCGCCGTAGGTGACCGGCACGATCTCGTGCCGGCGCAGCCAGTCGTGGTTGGACTCGCCCGCGAGCCCGATCACGGTCGCGCCGGTGCGCCGCGCCAGCTGGACGGCCACCGAGCCGACGCCGCCCGCGGCGGCGGACACCGCGACCGTCTCGCCGGCCTGTGGCGCGACCGCGTGGACCGAGGCATAGCCAGCCATCGCCGCGACGAACAGCGATCCCGCCACCTCCCACGGGACCGCGGGCGGCTTCGCGGTCAGCTGCTCGGCTGGAACCGCGACGAGCTCGGCGTGGCTGGCGCGCTCCTCGGTCCAGCCGACGACCTCGTCCCCGACGGCAAATCCGCTCACCCCGTCACCGAGCTCGGTCACGACGCCGGCGAAATCGGTGCCCTCACCCGAGGGGAACGTCGCCGGCCAGCGGTCGTGCAGCCAGCCTTCGCGAATCGCGATCTCACCGGGATTGATCCCCGCGGCCTTGACCGCGACCAACACACGTCCCGGCCCGGCGAGCGGATCTGGCACCTCGCGCACTTCGAGCACATCGATCCCGCCGTAGTGGTCAAACCGCACTGCCTTCATCTCAGCTCCTTGTCGATCGGGCGCGGGCACCATACCTTGGCCGGGGCGGGATCGTCGAGCTTGCTTGAGCTTTGCGGCGGCCGGCCGATACAGCGATCAGGTGCGGCCCGAACCCGCTTCCCGCATGCCAAACGTACTGGTCGTCCGACAGCCAATCTTCACCCCGCGGCTCGAGGTCGCCGGCTATGAGCTGCTGTGTCACGGCGGATCCGTGGCCGACGCGCTCGTCGCGGAGGCCGAGGGGATCACCGCGACCGCGACCGTGGTGCTGGACTCGTTCATCGAGATCGCGCTCGAGCGCGTCGTCGGCAGCAAGACCGCGTGGGTGACCGTCGCGCGGGAGTTCGTGACCGGCGTCCGCGCGCGGCCCGTCCCGCGCGGCCACATCGGGCTCGAGCTGCTCGGAGATGTTGGCGTCGACGACGAGCTGCTCGCGGGGCTGCGCCGGCTCAAGCGCCTCGGGTATCGCCTGGCGCTCGATGGCTCGCAGCGCGCCGGGGATGCCGCGCCGCTGCTGGCGCTCGCCGATCTGCTGCGGCTCGACCTGCGCACGGTCGGCCGCGACGCGCTCGAGGAGCAGGTCGCGCGGCTTAAGGCGCACGCTGTCCCGATCGTGGTGGCCGGGGTCGACACGCACGCCGACCACGAGCTGTGCGCCGCCGCCGGCTGCGATCTGATCCAAGGCCTGTTCTTCTGCGAGCCGGTGGCACCCCGCGGGGGAGGCATCGCCGCCAACCGGCTGGCGCTGCTGAACCTCGTCGGCGCGCTGCACGACCCAGCGATCGAGCTTTCAGACCTCGAGTACCTGCTCGCCGGCGACCTCGCGCTCAGCCTGCGATTGCTCCAGTACATCAACTCCGCGTTCTTCTGGCTGCGCGGCGAGGTCCGCTCGATCGGTCAGGCGCTCGCGCTGCTAGGGGTCGCGAAGCTGCGCCAGTGGGCGATCCTCAGCGTGCTCGCGAGCATCGACGACAAGCCGGCCGAGCTGACCGTGCTGGCGTTGATCCGCGCCCGGTTCTGCCAGCAGGCAGGCGAGCAGTGGCAGCTCGCGAGTCCGGGCGAGCTGTTCATGCTGGGGCTGTTCTCGGTCATCGACGCCCTGATCGACGCGTCGATGGGCGAGGTGCTCGCGCAGCTGCCGCTGCCAGCCGACGTGTGCGATGCGCTGATTCACCGCGCCGGCCGCAAAGGGCTGCTGCTCGACTGCGTGACCGCGCTCGAGTCCGGTGCGTTCGAGCGTGCGCAGGCGATCGTCGAGCGCGCCGGCGAGTTGTACTGCGAAGCGGTCATCTGGGCAGTGCACGCCGCCGGCGCGCTGTTCGCGCAGCCCGACGGCGCGGATGTCGAGGCGCCCGAGACACAGCCGTGATCGCGCCGGCGCGACGGCCGCCATCAATCAAGCTCGCGTGCCTGGAGCGCGTCGCCGACACCTGTCCGGTCATGCGCGCTTTCGAGGCTGGATTCTTCACGATCACTCAGCAGCTCGTGCTCGCCCCGCGCCCCCTCAGAGCGTGACCGTGGTGCCGACTGTGCTCAGCACGAACGCGTCGGGGAACTTTGCGGCGAGCCGGTGGACGGCCTTCCAGCCGGTGCAGTGAGCCGACTGGACGCGTGATTCGTTCCCGGTCCTTACTGCCAAGCCGGCGGGTCCCGACTCGCGTGTCAGAGGGTGCCGAACGCGCGGTCGCCGGCGTCGCCCAGCCCGGGGCGGATGTAGGCGCGGTCATCGAGCTCGCGGTCGATCGCCGCGGTCCAGATCGGGACGTCGGGATGAGCGGCCGCGACCGCCGCGAGGCCCTCCGGGGCGGCGACCAGGCAGACGAGCTCCAGCCGCCGCGCGCCGGCCCGCGCGAGGTGATCGAGCGCCCTCACCGCGCTGCCGCCGGTGGCGAGCATCGGGTCGAGCACGAACACGTAGGCAGCGGATAGCCCGGGCGGGAGGCGCTCGTAGTAGTCGACCGGCTCGTGGTCGGCGTGATCTCGATAGATCCCCAGATGGCCGACACGGGCATCCGGCAGCAGCCGAAGGAAGCCCTCGACCATCCCCAGCCCCGCGCGCAGGACCGGTACCACGGCGACCTCGTCGCGCAGGCGCGAGCCACGGGTCGCCTCCAGCGGTGTCTCGAGCTCCACCTCGCAGACCGGCAGGGCCCGAGTCGCCTCGACGGCCATG
>JBEKRJ010000013.1:0-19881 GCA_049518835.1 Solirubrobacteraceae bacterium | reverse complement strand
CCTCGATCAGCAGCTGGCGGGTGGCCTCGGGCACGTTCGCGTCGGCCGCGTTCTCGACGATCGGCGCGAGCGTGCCGTCGATGTCGAGCAGGATCGCCGACCGGCTGGCATTCGCGCGCAGCGGCGCGAGCGCGGCGGACATGAGCGCTGACGTCACCGCTCTAGTATGCCCCCTATGACGGGCTCCGGCACAGACCAAGGCGCGGGGTACGCGGTCTCGAGCCTGGCGCAGATCGGCGATGGCTACGGCTTTCGCAAGATCCGCCAAGCGATCGGCGTGACCGCGTTTGGAATCAACGCGGTCGTGATGCCGCCGGGGTACGCGACCGGCGTCCACTATCACGACCAGCAGGAGGAGACGTACTTCGTCCATCAGGGCGAGGTCGAGTTCCGCTTCGGGGACGGATCGGCGCACGCACTCGGGCCCGGCGGCGTCGTGCGGGTCGACGCCCACACGCACCGGGGAATGCGCAACGTCTCGGACGTCGATGCGATCGTGGTCGTCGCAGGCGGCAAGGACGGGTACGTCGGCCGCGACGGACAGGCGGTCGGCGGCAGCGGTCGCGGCGGACCGCCCGGCGCCGCTTGAGCGCGGCGCCACCCGCGCTGCTGCTGCACGGTCAACCGGGCGGCAGGCGCGACTGGGACGGCGTCGCCGGTGCGCTCGGATCGCGCGCGATCGCGATCGACCGCCCCGGCTGGGACGGTCGTTCGCAACCGACTGACCTGGCGGGCAACGCGCTTGCCGCGCTTGCCGCGCTCGACGCACGCGGGATCGAGCGCGCGACGGTCGTCGGCCACAGCCTCGGCAGCGCGGTCGCAGCCTGGATCGCCGCCGAGCACCCCGACCGGGTCGCGGCGCTGGTACTCGCCGCGCCGGCCGCGAACGTCGCCTCGCTGGGCGCGCTGGACCGGTGGCTCGCGGCGCCGGTCGTGGGCTACGCGACGGGCGTCGCGTCGCTCGCCGGGCCCGGCCTGGTGCTGACCGTCGGCCCGGCCCGGCGGCAAATCGCCGCGCGAATGGCGGTCGAGGACCGCTACCTGCGCGCCGCGGGCGCGCTGCTGCGAGCGCCGGCGGCCTGGCGCGCGTTCACGGTCGAGCAGCGGGCGCTGGTCCGGGACCTGCCGGTGCTCGAGCGGCGACTCGGACGGATCCGCGCGCCGACCACGATCGTCGCCGGCGCCGCCGACCGGCTGGTCCCGCTGGCGTCGGCACGCCAGCTTGCCGCGCAGATCGCCGGCGCCGAGCTGATCGTGCTCGACGGTGCCGGGCACCTGATGCAGCTGCGCCACGCACGGCGCCTCGCCGCGATCATCGCGGCCGCATGTCGCTGACCGCGAGCCTTGCCGCTCGCGGACCTGGCGACGGTGAGGCTCCACAAATTCTGTTCATGCGATGAAGTGTGGCGGGCGGCCCCGGATCATGCGGCAGGAGGAGTCTTAGTCATCAGTCGTCGAAAACTTTGGCCGCTTATGGGCAGCGATGACGTGGGTGATCGGGTCCGGGGGGATCCCATACCGCGCTTGTTCATCGGCTTGACTGCGTTGACGGCCCTCGCCGCGAGCGGGGCGGCGGCGCTGCTGGCATGGCGCGTCGGCTTCGACGTGGACACGGGAGCGCGCTTTTGGCTGCTGTCGTTCTTCGTGCTCGCGGCCGAGCTGCTGCCGATCCCCGTACCGCGCCGCCACGGGATCGACAAGGTCACGATCTCGGCCGCGTTCGCGTTCGCGCTGCTGCTCGACACCGGCGTGCTGCCGGCGTGCGTCGTGTACGCGGCGTCGCTGGCGATCGCCGACCTGTACGTCCGCACCGCGCCTGCGAAGGTGCTCTTCAACGCCGCTCAGTACGTCCTCTCGCTGGCCGGAGCCGGCGCGGTGCTGATCATCGCCGGCCACGGTCCGCCGGTCGCGCTGCACACCGCAGCGGTGCCGGCGATCCTGCTCGCCGGGCTGGTCTGCCTGATGATCAACCAAGTGCTGGCCGGCACCGGGGCGGCGCTGCTCGCCGGCCTGCCGGTGCTCGGCTACCTCGGCGAGGATGTCGCCTTCCAGGGCTGGACGGCAGGATGCACGGTCGCGCTCGCACCCGGGGTGGTCGCATTGGCCAACGCGAGCCTGGCGCTGATCCCGTTCGCGTTCGTGCCGATGCTCGCGATCTACTTCGGCGGCCGCCAGGCCGCGATCAGCGCTCACCGTGCGATGCATGACTCACTGACCGAGCTGCCCAACCGCGCACTGCTGCACCTGACGCTCACCGCCTCGCTGCAGACGGCCGAGCGGACGCACGGCGGCGTGGCGGTGATGATCGTCGACCTCGACGACTTCAAGGCAATCAACAGCACGCTCGGCCACCAGTTCGGCGACCGCGTGCTGCAGCTCGTCGCGACGCGCCTGGTGTCGGCGCTGGCCCGCGACGAGCTGCTCGCGCGGCTCGGCGGCGACGAGTTCGCCGCGATCGTCGAGGGGGTCGAGGACGGCGCCGGCGCGTTGCGGTGCGCCGAGCGGTGGCTGGAGGCGCTCGAGCGACCGTTCGAGGTCGACTCGATGATGCTGCAGATCGGCGGCAGCGTCGGCGTCGCGTTTGCCGCCCCGGGGGAGACGGCCGACGAACTGCTGCGCCACGCTGACGTCGCGCTGTACATCGCCAAGGCCGAGCGCTCGACCTGCGCGCTGTACTCGCCCGAGCACGACCAGTACAGCATCGACCAGCTCGCGCTCGCCGCTCAGCTTCGCCACGGCATCGCCCGCGGCGAGCTGGTCGTGCACTACCAGCCCAAGCTGCCGCTCGGAGATCGCGGCGAGCGCGGCGTCGAGGCGCTCGTGCGCTGGAACCACCCGCAGCTGGGGACGATCGGCCCCGACGCGTTCGTGCCGCTCGCCGAGCAGACCGGCCTGATCAAGGCGCTGACGGAGTCCGTGTTCGAGACCGCCCTGCGCCAGTGCGAGGCGTGGCGCGCCAGTCGCCTCGACGTCCGCTTCTCGGTCAACCTGTCGACTCGCAGCCTGCTCGACCAGGACCTGCCGGCGATGATCCGGGACCTGCTGAAGCGCTTCACGGTGCCGCCGGCGTCGCTGCAGCTCGAGATCACCGAGAGTCGCTTCCTCGCCGACGTCGACCGGGCGCGGACGGTGCTCGACGAGCTCAGGGCGATGGGCGTCACGTTTGCGATCGACGACTTCGGCACCGGCTTCTCGTCGCTGTCACAGCTGCAGCAGCTCCCGTTCGACGAGATCAAGATCGACCGCTCGTTCGTGATGCGGATGGAGTCCGATCGAGACGATGCGGTGCTGGTGCGTTCGATCATCGAGCTGGCGCGCAACCTCGGCTTGCACGTCACCGCCGAAGGCGTCGAGACGGCCAGCGTGCAGCGAGCGCTGCGCGACCTCGGTTGCGACTTCGCGCAGGGCTTCCACGTTGGCCGCCCGGTGCCCGCCGACGAGTGCCGCCGCCTGCTCGAGGTCGGCGCGACCGCGGTCGACGAACGTCAACGCTCGCCGACGAGCGTATCCGGCGGCGCGCCGAGCAACGGCCCGGGGACGCCCGAATCAAGCGCCACCTGACACCTGACGCTAAGGACCCGCGGAGGGGTCCTGCGCGCTCACCCAGTCCTCGGTCAGCGTCAGCCAGAATGCCAGCCCCGCGAACGCGCGGTAGCGCGCGAACGCGCGCTCGATCCCCTTGTCGGTGATGCGCGGGCGGCCGCTCACGCGGCGATACTTCGGGCGCGTCCAGGAGTCGAGCACGAGCCGGCGGTAACGGCCCAGCAGCATCATCATGTGGGCGGTCGCGTACGGGCCGACGCCGGCGATCGACTGCAGCCGCTCGGCGACGTGCTCGTCGGGCAGCGCCGGATCCGCGAGCGCCTCGAGCTCGAGCCGCCCGTCGACGACCGGGGTTGCGAGCGCGTGGAGATACGGGCCGCGGTAGCCGGCGCGGGCGCGATCCCGGTAGAAGCCGTCCGGTGCCCGCGCAAGCGCGGCCGGCGTCGGGAACGCGCGCCGGTTGCCGGCGCCCTCGGCCCCCTCGAGGACTTGCCCCAGGTCCGCCACCAGCGCGCCGACCATTCGCTCGGTCGCCGACCACGCGCAGTTGGTCGTGCAGATCGTCTTGACCAGGTCCTCGAACACCGTCGGGCTGCGCAGCATCCGCCCGGCGCCGGCGGTCGCCCATGCCAGCGTCGGATCGCCGGCGGCGGCCCGGAAGAACGCGCTCAGGTCCTCGTCGAGGCGCAGCATGTGGCGCACGGTCGCAACGAGCGCAGGGCGAGCTGCCGGTGGCGGCGCCGGCGCTCCCGGTGGCGAGCGCAGCAGCGCGACACCGGGCGCGGACGCGGTCAGCCGCACGAGCCAGGCGCGATCATCGGCGATCAGCACCGACTCAAGCGCCAGGCCGTCGCGGGCGATCGCGTTGGGCGGCAGTTCGGCGACGCCGTGCGAGAGCAGCGTGCGGGCGAGGTCGACCGGCTCGCCACCGGCGCCGCGCAGCTCGATCGCGATCGACCAGGAAGACGCTGGAGCTGGGCGATCCGCTGAGCGACCGCCGCACGCGCGCAGGGCCCCCACGACTGATCAGCGCGGCCGGCGCAGGATGATCAGGTCGGCGACCAGGCCGGTCCACCCGGTCTGGTGCGAGGCGCCCAGCCCGGCACCGGTGTCGCCGTGGAAGTACTCGTGAAACGGGATCAGGTCGTGCCACGCCGGATCCTGCTGGAACAGGCGGTAGGCGCCGAACACCGGCCGCGAGCCATCGGGGCGCTCGGTGAAGATCGAGATCAACCTCGCCGCCAGCTCGTCGGCGACCGCGTCGAGGGTGCACATCGTGCCGCTGCCGGTCGGACACTCGACCAGGTAGTCGTCGCCAAGGTAGCGGTGGTAGATCCGTAGCACCTCGAGCAGCAGGAAGTTGATCGGAAACCAGACCGGACCGCGCCAGTTCGAGTTGCCTCCGAACAGGCCGCTGGTCGACTCGCCCGGCTCGTAGTCCAGCGACGCGGTCACGCCGGCGACATCGAACTGCAACGGCTCGGACTGGTGGCGGCGCGACAGCGCTCGCAGCCCATGGTCCGAGAGGAACTCGTTGGGATCGAGCATCGTGGCGAGGAGCCGGCGCAACTGGTGCTGATCGACGATCGACAGCATCCGCCAGCCCGCGTTGGCCGGTGACTCGATGTGCTCGATCACCTCACGGCCCTCGCGACGGTGCTCGGTGAACCACTGCACGCGGGTCATGAACTCCGGCAGCCGCGCCATCGTCTGCGGGCCGAGCGTGGTCACCGCGACCAGCGGCAGCAGGCCGACGATCGAGCGCGCGCGCAGCGGGATCGACTGGCCGTCGACGCGCAGGACGTCGTAGTAGAACCCGTCCTCCTGGTTCCACAGGCCCTTGTCGTTGAGCGCCGCACCGATCAGCGCGAAGTGCTCGAAGAACTTCGTCGCCAGATCCTCGTAGGTGTCGTCATGGTCTGCCAGCAGCAGCGCCAGCTCGAGCATGTTCTGGCAGTACATCGCCATCCACGCGGTGCCGTCGGACTGCTCGAGCACGCCGCTGACCGGCACCGCCGAGCGATCGAACGGGCCGATGTTGTCCAGTCCGAGGAACCCGCCCTCGAACAGGTTGTCGCCCTCTGAATCCTTGCGGTTGACCCACCAGGTGAAGTTGATCAGCAGCTTGTGGAACACGCGCTCGAGGAAGTCGAAGTCGTGGTCGCCCGCGATCTCGTACACGTACAGCGCCGCCCGTGCGTGGACGGGCGGGTTGACATCGCCAAACGACCACTCGTACGCGGGCAGCTGACCGTTGGGGTGCATATACCACTCCCGGCACAGCAGCACCAGCTGTGACTTCGCGAACTCGGGATCGACGTGCGCGAGCGCGACGCAATGAAACGCGAGGTCCCAGGCCGCGTACCACGGGTACTCCCACTTGTCGGGCATCGAGATCACGTCGCGGTTGTTGAGGTGCGTCCAGTCGTGGTTGCGCCCGTCGCGACGCGACGGTGGCGGCGGCGGCTCGCCCGGGTCGCCGTCCAGCCAGCGTTGCACGTCGAAGTGGTAGAACTGCTTGGACCA
This sequence comes from Solirubrobacteraceae bacterium, assembly GCA_049518835.1. Taxonomy (GTDB): domain Bacteria; phylum Actinomycetota; class Thermoleophilia; order Solirubrobacterales; family Solirubrobacteraceae; genus Palsa-465. The sequence goes on along the minus strand of JBEKRJ010000013.1, from coordinate 13,812 downwards.
CAGCATCCCGGCGAGCGCCTGGCGCAAGATCCGCGCCTCGTCGTCGGTGGTGCCGGCCGGGGTCAGCTCGGCGTAGAACTCGTCGGCCTCGCCGGCGCGGGCGCTCAGCACCGCGTCGAAGTCGTCGCCGAGGCCGAACCCTTCCCCGAGGCGCAGCTTGATCGTCGCGCTCTGCTGGGCGGGGACCTCGAGCGTGTAACGAAACGCGGCCTTGGTGCCGGACCGATCGGGATTGACGGTGTCGGCCCCGTGGACGACGTGGTCGTTGATCGCGTCCTTGGGATACCGCGTCGCCGACTCGGCTCCAAACAGCCGCTCCACGTTGGTCTCGTTGTCGCAGAACAACGCCTCGGGATGCGCCGAGGGCGATGTCGACAGGATCCGCCGGCCCAGCTCCGGGTGCGCCGCCACCAGCGCCCCACGCTCGAGCGTGATCGATGGCCTGGCGGTCATCAGCTCCCACGACCACGTGTTGCGAAACCAGAGCGTCGGCAGCACGTCGAGCGTCGCCGGATCGGGGCCGGCGTTGCGCGCGGTCAGCACGACCAGCAGCTCCTCCGGCGAGGCCTTGGCGTAATCGACCGTGATCTCCCAATAGCGACCGTCGTCGAAGATGCCGGTGTCGACCAGCTCGAACTCGGGCTCGAGCTTGCTGCGCCCGCGGTTCTCGTCGATCAGCCGCTGGTAGGGGTACTCGGCCTGCGGGTACATGTAGCGCCACCGCATCCACGAGTGCGTTGGCGTCGAGTCCAGGTAGAACCAGTACTCCTTCGCGTCCTCGCCGTGATTGCCCTCGCTGCCCGTGAGCCCGAAGATGCGCTCCTTGAGGATCGGGTCGCGTCCGTTCCAGAACGCAAACGCAAGGCACACCGTCTGGCGGTCGTCGCACACGCCCGCCAGCCCGTCCTCATTCCATCGGTACGCACGCGAGCGCGCGTGATCGTGGGGGAAGAAGTCCCAAGCGTCGCCGCCGTCGCTGTAGTCCTCGCGCACGGTCCCCCAGCCGCGCTCGCTCACGTACGGCCCCCAGCGCCGCCACGGCGAGCGCCCCTCCGGCACCTCCTGCAGCCGATCGCGCTCGATGCTCATCGAACGAAGTCTCGCGCACGGCACCGGCCCGGCGCGGGTAAATCTTCTATTAGGGCCGGCGCGGGGCACCAAGCGTCGACGTTCAGAGGCCGAGGATAAGTTCGAGCGCTTCGTCTACCGCCCGCAGCTCGCTCGCGCCGAGCCGCCCGGCGGATTGGCCCAAGCGCTCCGGGTCGACCACCGTCGTCTGTTCGACGAGGACGCGCGTCTTCTCGCCGTCAAGCGTGATCGACGGACGGAAGCTCGCAGGGAGCGCGCTGGTCGACGTCGGCGCGACGATCGTCGTACTGAGGTGCAGGAACTCGTCTGCTTGAAGAACGACGGCGTAGCGCGCCCCGCGCTGTTCTCGTCCGCGCGCAGCGCGAGGCGCCGGCAGCCGAACGACCTCTCCGCGAACCATGCTTACCCGGTCGACGGCGGCGCGAGCTCGGCCATCTGCTCGCGGATCAAGCGCATCTCTTCGCGGTCGGCTTCGTCCGCCGCCAGCCGCAGAACTTCCTGCCGCAGCGCTGATCGAGAGCGCCGGCGCGCGGCAGCTTCGCGCAGTGCGGTGCGCACAGCCTCGGAGTCGGTCATGCCCGAGGCGCGCACTATCTCCAGAGCGGCGGCAGAGGCGTCGTCCAAGCGAACATGCAGCGACCGACCCACGCTCGTACTGTAGCACAGCTTGTTCTACACAAAAAGCGACCAGTCGCGACCAGGGAGGTGCCGGCGTCAGGGCATCGCGATGGCCGGCTCGGGGAGCGGCAGCCCCGCGAGCAACTCCTCGGTCGGCGCCTCGGCGATCGCTCCGTGCTCGGTCTCGCCGGCCTCGGAGGCCTTGACGATGTCGATTGCCAGCGACCGCACCTGGCCGGCGATCTCGCCGAGCGCGAGGTCGGGCTGGCGCAGGACCGCGGCGGTCGCCCGGGCGGCGGCCTCGAGCGCCAGCCGCATCACGTCGCCGCTGCGCCACGGCTCCTGAAATTGAGCCGGCAACTCCCACGCCGCCAGCCCCAGGTCGCGGATCGCTTCGGCCAGCTCGGGGTCGGGCGCGGTCCCGCCACGCGCGTGACGCAGCACCTGTCGCGTCAGCACGCGCGCGTTGCGAACCGCGTGCTCGGCGTGCTCGGCAACGCGCCGGTAGCGCTCGACGTCGGTCGCGCAGCGCCGGCGAACCGGCGCCCACTTCGCCGTGTCCGCACCGACGAGCAGCGCAGTGCGCAGTCCGTCGAGGCGGCCCTCGAGCTCGCCGGCAGCCTGCTGAGCGGCCTGCGCGCGGCGCGCGTCCCCCGCCGCCAGCGCCGCAGCGCCGTCGCGCAGAACGCTCCCGAGCTCGCCGAACACCGAGCCCGTCGCGCGCGAGACGCCGAGCACGGGATCGGGCGGGAACACGAGCGCGTGGACCGCGAGCGCCACGCCACCGCCGACCAGGACCTCGAGCAGACGCTCGCCGGCGCTCGACGGGGCGGCGGTCGCCACCAGGATCGCCGAGACCGCCGCCTCGCTGACCAGCAGCTCACCGCCGCCCAGCACGACCGCCGCGACCATCGCGAGCACGACCAGCAAGCCGATCTGGGGCAGGCCGCCGCCGATCGCGCGCACGATCAGGTCCGCGACGACGATCCCCAGCATCACACCGCAGATCAGCTGCACCGCCCGCTGGCGGCGCTCACCGAAGGTCGCACCGAGCGAGATCACGGCAGCAATCGACGCGAACGTCGGCGGCTGGTGCGCTCCCAGCTTAACCGCTAGGTACCACGCCCCAATCGCAGCCACGGCTGTTTGCAGAATCGGCCATAGGTGACCGTGGACGCGGCCACGCGCAACGCGGATCAGTTGTTTCATCACACCCCTACCAACGCTCGCCGGCCGGCGCCGTTACACCCCCCAGGTGGGGGTAAGGGCACGCGGCGGCCGCGAACGGCGCTCGCGCCAGGGAGCGCATCGCACGATCGCCCGCGCCCGGATCGTGTGCAATCGCCGTCTCGCCGGCGCCCCGGTCGTGTGCAATCGCGGTCTCGCCTGCAGCCGAGCCCATACTTGTGTCGTGACGTCCCGTCGTGGTGCTGCGATCGTCGTGCTGGTGGTGCTTGCGGGGGCGCTGCTCGCGCGTCTGCTCAGCACCGGGACCGCGATTTGCTCGCCCAAGCCTGGGGTCGCCTACACGGGGCGGGTTGGCGTCGTCGTCAGCGACAACCTGTACGAGTCTCCTGAGCGTCAGATCGAGGCTGGGCTGGCGCAGGTGCGTGCCGGAGGCGTGTCATGGATCCGTGAGGACCTGACCTGGGCTGTCGCCGAGCCGACGCCGGGAGTCTTTGACTGGGCGCCTTTCGACCGGCTGATGGCGGCAGCGGCGGGCGCCCGCGTGCACGTGCTCGGGATCCTCGATTACTCGGCGCCGTGGGCATCGTCTGATCCCAGCGGGAGCGGAGATCCGCTTTATCCGCCGAACAATGACAGCGAGTTTGCAGCGTATGCGGCCGCGGTCGCGGCTCGCTACGGGAGCCGCGGTTCGTTCTGGGCCGAGCACCTCGACGTCACGCCCGATCCGTTGACGGCGGTCGAGATCTGGAACGAGCCGTACGGTTCGTGGGATTGGGCCTCCGGCCCCAGCGCCACGGCTTATGCAGCGTTGGTAAGTCAGGCCGCACCCGCAATTCATGCCGTCGACCCGCGGATCGCTGTCCTGATGTCCGGTGATCTGATGAGCTGGGACTATGCGGCGACGCCGCAGCATCAGCCCTGGCTCGAGCGCTTGCTCGCAGCCGCTCCGGCAGTGACGAAGCTGGTCAACGGACTCGACGTCCATCCGTATCCGTCGCCCGAGAATCTTGGCCCGGATGTTGACCGCGGGGAGATCGCAAACCTGTTTGGGCGCGTGTCGCGGATCCGTCAGCTTGAGCTTGCCGCCGGTGTCAATCTGCCAATCTGGATCACCGAGATCGGGTGGAGCACGGCGCCTGACACGGCCCAGGCGGTCTCTGACCCGACGCAGGCTTCTTACCTGTGTGAGGCGGTCCAGCGCTCACTCGGCGAGTGGGGCTCGTTCGTGCCGAAGATCTTCGTCTTCGGCTGGTTTCGTGCGAGCGGCCGGCGTGGCGACCTCGCGGGCAATTTCGGGTTGCTCGACCGCACCGGGGCGCCAACGCCGGCGTGGATCGCGATCGCGCATCTGCTCGGCGGCAAGCCGGGGACACGCGACGTCAGCGTGCCGGCCGTTACGTAAAGCGCCGGCGCCCGGCCAATCAGGGTTCGGGCCGATCCACTCGCTCCATCCGTCCGATCGCGTCCCGGGTCAGGCGCAGCGTGAAGCCGGGGTCGAGCCCCGGCGCGCTGCGCACGCGCACCTCCACCAGCGATTCGTCGCTGCGCACCACCTCATAGATTGCCTCGCTGCCGAGGACTTGCTGGCGCCACAGGCTGCCGGGGGGCAGATCGCGGCGGTGCATCATGCGATCGATCGGAGTTGGGCATGGATGCTCTCGACTTGGTCGGCGACCGCCGCGAGTGTGTAGCGCTTGGCCCGCTCCCGTCCGGCTTGACCGAGCCGCTGTCGCAGCTGCGGGTCGTCGAGCAGCCGGGCGATCGCGCTCGCAAGCGCGTCCGCGTCGTTGCGCGGGACCAGCAGGCCCGTTTCCCCATCGACGACGATCTCGCGCAGCCCGCCGACGTTCGACGCGACGACCGGCTTGCACGCCGCCATCGCCTCGACCGCCACCTGGCCAAACGGCTCTGGCCAGGTTGATGGCACGACGCCCATCAGGCAGTGAGCCCACGCCGCGATCACCTCACGATGGGGCACGTTCTCGAACACCTGCACCCCGTCGGGGAAAGAGCGCGGAGTGTCGGCTTGGGGAGTCCCGATCGCGACCAGTGGAACGTCGCGGCCGAGCTGCGCGTACGCCTGCAAGAGGACGTCGAGGCCCTTGTGTGAGCCGAGTGCGCCGACAAACAAGATGAAGTCCCCGGCGGGCAGGAAGCTCGGACGAGGACTGCGCGCAGCCAGCTCGGAGACGTTGTCTTGCACGAACGACGGCACGACCGTGATCTGCTCGCGGGCGATGCCAAGCCCACGTGCCGTGGTGTCCGCCACCGCGGCGCTGTTGGCTGCCCAGCGGTCGACGCGCGCGTAGTGACGGCGCGATGCGCGCAGCCCAGCCGCGAGCGCGGCACCCTTCACCAGCCCGTAGTGCTCGACCGAGCAGCCGACGCATCTCGTCAGCGACGGCCCGTCGCAGATCTCGGTCCCGTAAACCATCGTCTTCTTTGCGCACACGGTCCCGTAATCGTGCAGGTAGACGAGCGTTTTCGACCGCGGCCGGGCGGTGATCGACAGGTACGAGTGCATGATCCAGCTGTGGCACTGCACGATCGTCGGGCGCTCACCGGCCACGATTCGCTTCAGCGCGCAGGCGACCCCTGGATCGGCAACCGTGGGGTGAAAGGGACGGCTGGCGTCGGCGTAGAACCGACCGAGTGCGCGGCTCCAGCCCGCGACGCGATGGACGCTGACCCCGTCGTGGCGCTCCCACGTCGGGCGGTCGGGGTGCGCGAGCGTGGCGACCGCGACGTGATGACCGCGGCGCGCAAGCTCGCGGCTCATCATCCCAACGTGGAGCTCGAGACCGCCGATCACCGGCTCGAAGAAGTCCGTCAGCATCAGGATCCGCTCGGGCGGGCAACGGCCGGACATCCGGACGTCCTAGAACGTCTTGACGACGCGAGCCGGTGCGCCGGCCGCGATCGAGTTGGCAGGCACGTCGCGCGTCACAACTGCGTTTGCGCCGATCACGGCGTTGTCGCCGATCGTCACGCCCTGGAGGATCGTCGCCTTCGTGCCGACCCAGACGTTGTCGCCGATCACGATCGGGGACACCGTCAGCCCGCGGTCGTCGATCGGGTCCGGCGTCGAGCCGTACACATGCGCCTCGTCGTGGATCGACGAGTACGCCCCGAACAGGCAGTTGTCGCCGATCTCGAGGCGACTGTGGATGGCAATCGTCGCACCGCGGCCAACCTTGACGTCGTGCCCGAAGCTGGTCGAGCCGTAGAAGCGTCCCGAGAAGTCGCCCAGGAACCGCACGCGCGCGCCGGCCGTGAAGTCGATGTTCGATGCGATCACGACCTCGGACCGCGGACCGAGGAAGAACAGCGGCAAGGATCGGGGGCGATGGCGAGACCAGAGCTTGAGCCACCGCAGCAGGCCGCACAGGTTGCGCCAGGAGACGCGCCGCAGACGTGCATGCTCGCGTTCCAGGCGCTTTGGGTCGATCGTCCATCGCCCGTCGGCGCGAACGGCGGCGGACTCGGGCTCGGTGAGGTTCTGGTGCATGTTTCTGATGTCGCTTTGCTTGTCGTTGACGGGATCATCGACCGGCTGTCGCAGCGGCTTGAACCAGGCGGCTTCAGTCGACACGCTCGATCGCTCAGCCCGAAGCCCGGTGCCCGCTGCCGGCCAACTGCAGCGCCACGCCGGGTTCATCGGTCGCGGCCGAGCGGGTCTGGCGCCGGCTGTCGGCGGCCACGCGATATGCCGCCGCGGCGGTGCCGGCCGCCTGCGCTGCAAGCCATGCCCAGCCGACTCCCGCGACGCCCGCGCTGGGCAACAGCACCCAGGCAAGGATCAGCGCGATCGCGCCCATGCCACCGTTGAGCAAGGCAGTCCTGCGCAGCCGGCCGAGCGCGCGTTCGTATGACACCCAGATGTTCGTGATCGCGTCCGGGATCGCGGACAGCACGAGCACGCGCAGCAGCACCACGCCGTGGCGCGCGTAGCCGCTACCGAACAGCCCCAGGATTCGATCGGCTCCCAGCAGCGCGATCGCCATCGGCGCGATCAGCAGCGCGCTGACGATCCGCAGCGCCCGCAGCGCCTGCGCTCGCGCCGCCTGCGGGTCGTGAGCTCCCTCGGCCAGCAGCGACGCCGCCACGGCGGGCGAGACGACGAGGAAGATGTTGGCGACCATCCAGGTCAGCGCGAAGTAGGCATTGTCGCTCGCCGACAGCCGCACCGTCACGAGCAGCGGCAGTAGGGCGACGGGCAGCAGACCGCCGAGTGTCGTCAGGTGATGGCCGGCGAGCCGGGCCCAGATCGCTCGTACCTCCGCGACGACCTCGCGCGCCGAGGCAAGCACGAGCCGGCGCCCGAGCGCACGCAGCAGCCCCAGCCCGACGAACAGCGATGCGACGGCGCCGATCACCCACGACAACAGGATCAACAACGGCGAGCCGTGGGCGAACAGGATCGGGATCGCGACCAGCACCAGCTTCGCGACGCCAAAGGCAGCGTTTCGAGTGAGCATCCGCCCAGCGCACCGCTCGGCCACGAACGTGTAGTCCAGAACCGTCACGGCCGTCCATGCCGGGACGCCGACGATGAACGCCGCGCCGTAGAGCGGATTCGACATGACCGCAAACCGGCCCGACACCGCAGGGAGGGCCAACACGGCCACGACAGCGGCGATGATCCCCCCGGCGATCGCCGCGGCCAGGGCTGCGAACAGCGTCCGGGCCCAGGCTCGCTCGTCGCGCTGCCGTGGCAGGATCTCGACCAGCGCGATCGGCACGCCGATGTTGGACACCAGCGAGGCGATCATCATCGCGGAGATCAGTGCGTTCGCCAAGCCGACGTCGTGGGCGCTGAAAGTGTGCGCGGCGCAGATCCAATAGACGTACCCGAGTCCCGAATTGACGGCCGTCGTGGCCATCAAGTAGGCGGAATTGCGCGCGAGCGAGTCGGGCTTGGGCACGCGTCAGCTGCCCTTCGGGCCCTTCGGGCCCGCGGGGCCAACGATGATCCATGTGCCGACGCTCGCGCCGGGAACGCGTGCACCGTCCGTGACCGTCAGCACGACGTGGTGCAGTCCGGCGCCGCGGGGGACTTCGAGCGCCACCTGCGTGACCCGGCCGGCGTTGCGGCCGACGACCAGCGCCGGCGTGGCATGCCCGACACCGCCGTCCACCTGCACGACGATGCGCACCGTCTGCCGGCTGCGCGTGTGGTTGCTCACCGTGAGCTGCAACTGCACCTGGGCGCCGGGGGCTTCGTTGAGCGGGGCATCGGCGTGGGCGGGCGGACCGGCGAGCGCCAGCCCAAGCCAAGTGTTGTCGTTCGCCGCGACGGGCGCCAGCGCACGGTAAGCCGCCAGCAGGGCCGCAAACGTGGCGCCGATCACCGCAACCGCGATCGCGACCACGACCGCGCGGTGCCGAGCGCTGCTGCCCTGCGGACCCGCGTCCGCCGGCGCCGACGGCTGCCAGGCGGCGGGCGCGCCCGACGGGCTGCGTGCGCTCGATTGCGAGCTGCGAGCATGGATCACCAGCGCCAGCGCCGCCAGCATCACGTCGAGTCCGATCACCAAGTTACGGGTCGCAATCGGCACCGCGGCGGCCGACATCGCGAGCGCGAGCGCCACCAGCAATGCGATCGACAACAGCGCGCTGAGGCCGATCGTGAGCCCGACGTCGCGTCGGTCGCCGGCCGGGGTCACAGCGCGCAGCAGCGCCCAGCCCGGCAGCAAGAGCGACAGCGGCAGCACGATCAGGGCTCGCAGCGGGGCCACAGGCAGCAGCGAGGCCGCGGTCAGCAACGCGACGCCAAGCGCAATCTGCGCTGCGCCGCCGCCCCAACGCCCTGATCGCAGGCGTGGCCTCATTGTGCCCGCGCGAAGTCGAAGCGGAAGATCTCGATGTTGCCGCTGTCCCACAGCTTGATCAGCCACGGAGCGCTGTCGAGCGCCGCGAGGTCCGTCGTGGTGACGTGCAACGCCGCGGGTTCGGCACTCGAGAAGTAGACGCCGACCAGCGGCTCGAACTGGGCCATGCGCTTGTCGACGACCAGATAGCGCCAGTCCGACGACTCCAGCTCGCTGATCAGGCGCTTGCTCGGATGCCCGTCGCTGGAGTACAGCTCCCAGACCGGAAAGCCGGCCGACGCGCTGGGGACCCACTCGTCGCCGAAGGACCCGAACGAGAGCCCGCTGTAGCGGTCGGCGACGACCCTCAAGCCCGTGCCCTGGCTCGTGGCGAGCCAGGTCGTGGCGGCGCGCAGCTCACCGGTCAGCGACCGCGTGTCGGACCCGTACAGGTACGGCCCCGGAAAGCGGTATGCGACGTTCAGGTCCGCCGACACGTTGCCGACGAGCACGGCGACGAACGCCAGCAGCACTGCAAGCGGCACGATCAGACGCCGCGGCTCGCGCAGCAGGCGCTCGATCATGGGCGCGACGATGACCGCGAGGCCAACGTATGAGAACGCCCAGCTGCGCCGACCCGATTCGCTGCCGGCCGCCGTGAGGATGAACGGCAGCGAAGCGAAGTACGCGACCGCCAGGCCGCAGAACACCAACGTCAGCGGGCGGTAGTCGCGCTCTCGCCGGATTCGTAGGAGCGCTGCGCCCGCCGCAAGCGCGGCCAGCGCCGGAGCGAGGAACGCGCTCACGCGCTCGTAGATCGGCACGCCGGAGCCTTTGAACAGCGCCCGCGGTTGCTGGCCGCCGCCGAGCAGCGAGCCCACGTTCTTGACCGCTCCCTGGATTGGCTGCCCGAGGTAGCCGCCGACGTCGGGAGCGACCAACAGCGCCCACGCGAGCGCTGCCAGCGCCCCGACTGCCGTCAGCAGCCACAGCTCCCGGGTGAGCCCGAGTGCCTCCCGCGGCCGGCGCAGCGTGTGCACGAGCGCGACCGCGGCAAACAGCAACACCAGCACATAGGAGCTCAGATGGTGCGTCGCGACCGTCGCGAGCGCGAGCAGCCCAGCCAAGCCGAGCCACACGCGGCGGCTGCCCGCGCAACGGTCCTCGTCGTGGGCGACGACGACGCACACGAGGCTCCAGATCGCGAGCACGATCGCCAGCGACTCGTACGAGAACTGCGAGTTGAAGAACATGTAGTTGGGCGCCACGGCATAGATCAGCGCCGCGATCGCACCAGCTCTGACGGACCGTCCGACACGCTCGGCGATCAGGAAGATGCCAACAAGCGTGAGCGCGTGCAGGCTCGCGAGCAACACTTCGGCGGTGTTCCAGGTCGAGAGGCCGCTGAGCTCGCCGAGTGCAGCGGTTACCGCGTGCAGTCCGGGATAGCCTTGAATCACCGGAATCAGGGGATTGGCTGCAAACAGCTTGCCGGTGTGGCGGACCGCTTCTGCCTGGCGCCAGTGGGCGAGCTCGTCGGCGTACAGCGGCGACGTGGGATCGCGAAACAGCTTCGGCAGATATTCGAACAGCCCAACCGCCGCCACCAGCGCCAGCCGCTCGCCGCGTCCCGCCGCGGCTGACACGATGCGGATCGCGGCCGGCACCAGAAACGCGATCATCCCGACCCAGAAGATCGTGAAATACGCGTTCCCGCCACCGCGGGCCGCGGACACGTAGGCATACGCGACGCCGGCACCACCGGCGGCGAGCGCGAGCCACAGCCCGCACGCCGGCATGTAGACGCTCACGCGATCGAGCTTCGATCGCCCCGCGAGGCGGGCCGTCAGCGCGTGCGCCGTGCTGGTCACGCGGCGCTCGAACGTAGTCGTGCCGGGAACATCGTGTCCGCGTTATCGACGAGCTCTCGGTACAGGCTGAGCGTTGCCTGCGCGGCCTCGTCCCATGTTGGCAACCTGGGCGTCGCGAGGCGTGCTTGCGGCTTAGCGAGCTGACGCGCGATCGCGCCGGCAACGACCGTGTCGGGCGCGCCCAAGGGGACGAGCTCGATCCGCCCCGCTCCGTACCTCGAGGCGATTTCGCGATGCGCGGGGATGTCCGACGCGACGACGCTGGCGCCCGCGGCAAGCGCCTCGAGCAGGACGATGCCGTACGCCTCGTGCGCCGACATCGTCACGAGCACGCGCGCCGTGCGCATCCAGCGCCGTAGCTCCGCGTCGGAGACCCGCCCCAGCAGCGTCGCCCGATCGGAGAGCCGCCGCTGCCTGATCTTGGCTTCGAGCGCGGGGCGCTCGGGTCCGTCGCCGGTGATCTTCAACGTCACTTCGGCCGGCAGCAGGCGCAACGCGTCGACCGCCGCCGCGACGTGCTTGTAAGCCTCCAGGCGGCCGCTGACGAGCAGCACCGGGCCCGGCGAAGCAAACGGCACTGCGTCTGCGAGCGGCCCCGACACGACGCCGTTGGGAATCACCACGGCGCGTGACGCGCTGCCTGGAAACCGGTGATTGAGCAGACGTCGCTCGGCGGCCGAGACACAGATGATCGCGCGCGCGCGCTCGACCAGCACCCGACCAGCAGGAAGGTAGGCGACGTGCAGCGCCCGCCGCAGCGTCGTATGGCCGGTGCCGTGGTAGTGGGGAGTGAAGACGAGCGGCGCGGCGCGGCGCAGCGCCGCTCCAAGCGCCGGCAGTGCGTGATACGCGTGCGCGTGCACAAGGTCCCACGAGCCGCGGCGCCGCGCGAGGTACGCCCACAGCGACGGCGCCCACGCGTAGTTTGCGCTCGGCGTCAGCACTGTGAAGCGCCGGATCACGGCGCCGCCGCGACGCTCCACGGGCGGCAGGCTGCGGTCGGAGGTCTGCGTCAACACCTCGATCTCCGTCTCGCGCGCGAGTCGCCGTACGAGCTGCGAGACGTGGGTCTCGATGCCACCCCAGTCCGGCTCGTAACGGGGGCACACGATCGCGACCTTGAGGCTCATGCCGCCTCCTGCAAGACCGCGGGCACGCTGATCCCGAAGATCTCCGCCAGCCGGGCGGGGTCCGACAGCGGCGTGATCCGCGCGGGGTTGCCGTATGCAACGTGACCGCGAGGAACATCGCGAGTGACCACCGCACCCGCGCCGACGATCGCGAAGTCCCCGATCCGGACCCCGCCCAGAACTGAGCATCCTGCGCCGAGCAGCACGTGGCACCCGATCTCGGGCACGCCGGGACGGCTCCCGTAAGAGTCTCCGAGCGTGACGCCGTGAAACACCAACGCCGGGCCACGGAAGCGCACATCGGCGTGCACGACGGTGCCGAGCCCGTTGTGCATGAAGAACACGCCGTCGGGGAGCCGCAGGCGCGCCGGCAGGTCGGCGCTGAAGGTGGCGAGCGACAACGCTTCGATCAGCCGCGGCAGCACCGGGATCCCGCGCCTCGCCATCGCCGAGCCGATCCCGTGCAGCCTCGTCGCGCCCGATTGCGATGGAAACAGGTCCGCAAACCCGGCCTGAACCGGCGGCGCGGAGCGCAACGGTCCGGCCGGCGGGGGCGTCGAGCCTCGCTGCGCGACGATCCGCTCGCGCGCATAGGCCGTCGCGGTGACGGCCAGCCCGGCGACGATCGTCGCGGCCTGGGAGAACCCTCGCCGGTCGCCCGTCGCGCCGCGAACGAGGCCGCGGACGACGCCGGCCGGCAGCGTGCGCCTGACGTACGCGCGCTCGCGGTCAAGTCGCGCCTCGAGCGCCGGCAGCGAGCGCATCCGGGCCTTGCCGCGGCCCTCGTTGACACACCGTTCGACGAAGTAACGGCGCCGGGTGCGCTCGAGCGTGACCGTGTGGTGGACGACGGCATCGGGCACCTGCAGCCACACTCGCTCCGGCCAGCGCTTGACAGCCCTGATGCAGAACTCCGTGTCCTCGGGCTCAGACCGCGCGCCCTGCTTGCCGAAATCGATCCGGAAGCCGCCCAGCTCGTCAAACACGTCGCGGCGGACGGCCATGTTGGCCGAGATCACGTTGCGCACCGCCCCGGGGCGCAACCCGCGATAGGTGCATCCGACCACCCAATCGAACTCTTCCGGAAACCAGTTCGGACGACCGGCGGGCCACGCGGGGCTGATCGATCCACCACAGCCGAGGACGTTCGGGTCCGCGAACGCAGGCAGCAGGCGCTCGAGCCAATCCCGCTCGGCTTGAGCGTCATCGTCGATGAACGCGATGATCCTTCCCGTTGCCGCCGCGACCCCCGCATTGCGCGCACCGCCGGCGCCGCGATGGCGCGAGGACGCGACCGCAATCACTTCGGGCAACTCGCCACGAACCCGTTCCAGCAGGCGCGGGTTGTGGTCGACGGCGACGATCACCTCCTTCGGTGCGACCGTCTGACACGCGAGCGAGCGAACCGCCGCCACGAGCGCTTCAAAGCGCGCGTCGCTAAATGCGCAGATCACAACCGACACGTCGCGCGCGCGTCCGTCGACCGCCGCCCCGAGCGTCATCTGCTGGCCGCGCGCAGCCGCTTCAGTGCGCGGCAGGCTGCTCGAGCGCGGCGTCATCGGGCCCCCGTGCCCTCGACGCTCACCGATACGCACGGATCGCAGAGCGCTTGCTGATACTGGCTTGACTGCTCCCACAGGTAGGTGGTCCTCGCGACGCGCTCGCGCAGGATCGTCTTCAGCACCCGCACCCCATCCCGGATCGGGCGCAGCTTGCTCTCGCCGTGGATCCGCTCATGCTCGACGCTCGGCACCTCGGCGATCGCCAGGCCCGCCTTCGCCGCCCGGATGTTCATCAGCGTCTCCACCTCGAAGCCATCGCAGGTGACGTCGAGCGCCGGGAGGACGTCCGTCCAGAACGCGTTGTAGCCGTAGCAGAGATCCGTGAAGCGCGTCCCGAACAGGCCGTTGACGGTTGCGTTCAGGACGCCGTTGCCCAGCCGCCGGAAGGGCGTGATGTCAGCGCTGTAGCCTCCCGGCCTGAACCGCGAGCCCTTGGCGAAATCGGCGCCGCCGAACAGCGCCGCGATGTAGCGCTCGATCTCCGCCGGGTCCGTCGAGCCGTCCGCATCCAGCATCACGATCACGTCACCCCGCGCAGCCGCGA
>JBEKRJ010000012.1:0-20255 GCA_049518835.1 Solirubrobacteraceae bacterium | reverse complement strand
CCGGTCACGTTCACCGTCACCGCGACGAGCACGGCCGGCGCCTCGGCGCCGTCGCCCGCCTCGGCGCCGGTCACCCCCGAGCCGGTGGCTGCGCCGCGTGACGTGCTGCGCGGGCGCCCGCAGCCGGTCGCCTACGACAAGTACTCCCTGATCATCGGCGGGGTCTACAACTTTGCTGTGGCCGCCGCCGACCAGTGGCTGTCGGAGGTCGACCCGATCATCGCCGCCCACCAGATCACCCGCGGCGGCGACGTGATCATGTACCAGATCGAGAACGAGTACGGCTATACCGACCCGCTGGGCGAGGCCTACTTCGGCGATCTCGAGGCACAGGCCAAGGCCGACGGGATCGATCTGCCGACCTACACCAACGACGTCGGCAGCTACGCCAACGGCTGGGCGCCAGGCACCCCCGACGCGCCCGACTTGATCGGCTCGGACCAGTATCCCGAGGGGTTTGACTGCTCGAACCCCACCGTGTTCAACAGCCCGCCGGTGCTGACCGGCGACCACGAGCCGGGCATTCCGTTGATGGTCCCCGAGTACCAGGGCGGCTCGTTTGACTCGTGGGCGGCGCCGGCTACGCCGGCTGCGCGCAGCTGACCGGGCCCGACTTCGAGCACGCGTTCTACAAGTACTACATCGCCCAAGGGGCGACGATGCAGAGCATCGACATGACCGACGGCGGCACCGACTGGGGGTTCAACCCGGCGCCGTTCATGTACACCTCCTATGACTACGGCTCGCCCATCTCCGGGCCCGGGACGCTGTCGTACAAGTACCCCGAGCTCAAGCTGGTGGGGGAGATGTCGCAGGCGCTGCCGGACCTGACGATGACCGACCAGGTCACGCCGCCGGCGATCGCCGGGTTGACGACGTTCGAGGAGCGCAACCCGGTCACCGGAGCGACCTTCCTCTATCTCGGCAACGACGGCAGCGCGCCGGTCACCGCGATGCTGCCCAGCGGCCAGCCGGTCACGGTGCCCTCCCATCAGGCCAAGTTCCTGGTCTCCAACGTCCGCTTCGGCAGCCAGAAGCTGGTGGCTACGACCTCGGAGCTGATCACCCAGCTCGTGATCGCGCGCGGGAGCGACGTGGCGCTGCTGGACGGACGTGGCGCTGCTGGACGGCGACTCCGGCGCCGCCGGGCAGACCGTGCTTTCGTACGCCCACAAGCCGGCGGTGCACGTCCCGTCGGATCCGTCGGGCACGGCGATCACCTGGGGCTGGAACCGAGCCTCGCACCAGTTGACGCTGCATTACATCCACGACGGCCTGGACGAGGTCTCGATCGGCTCCAGCGGCTCGCGGCTCGACCTGCTGCTGGCCGACGCCGGCACCGCGGGCCAGTTCTGGGTGGAGCACACCGCCGGCGGTCCGCTGCTCGTGCGTGGATCCTCGCTGGTGCGCACCGCCGCCGTCGCCGGGCGCCGCGCGGCGCTGGCCGGCGACACGTCGGCCGCCGGGCCGATCACCGTCTGGGCGCCGCCAGGGGTGCGCGGGCTGAGCTGGGACGGGCGGACGCTGGCGGTGGGTCGCGCGCGCGGCGGCGCGCTGACCGGGCTGCTGCCGTGGCCGCCGTCGAGCATCGCCCTGCCGTCGCTGGCGCATGGCTGGCGCTCGGCCTTCGAGTCGCCCGAGCGCCTGCCGGGCTTCGACGACTCCAGCTGGACGGTGGCCGATCATCAGGTGACCGATAACCCGATCCAGCCGGCTTTGACACCCGTGCTCTACGCCCAGGACTATGGATTTGACCACGGGTTCGTCTGGTACCGGGGGCACTTCACCGCCACCGGGGACGAGGGCGCGATCGCGCTCCGGCCTGGCCAGGACAACGTCGTCTCGGTCCTGGTCGAGAAGATGGGCCAGGACGAGTCGTTCGCCAACTCCTTGCAGCTGGACTCCGACAAGACGCGCCCGGTTCGGGCCCGACCAACCCTGCGGGCCTGCTCGGCTCGGACGCCGGATGGGCGCTGGCGTCTTATCCGGACGGTTCGTGGACCCCCGTCGGGCTGCCCGACGCGTGGGCCGCGCGCTCGGTGCCGCCGGGCGTTGGCTGGTACCGCACGCACTTCGCACTACACGTACCGTCCGGGGTGTGGGCGCCACTGGGCCTGAAGCTGACGCCCCCGGGTGGCGGCACGCCCGGGCCTGGAGCGGCCAACTTCCAGGCGCTGATCTACCTCAACGGGTGGCTGATCGGCCACTACATCAACAACCTGGGGCCCCAGAACACGTTCTACCTGCCTCAGGGCCTGCTGCGGGCCGACGGCGACAACACGCTGGCGATCGCCGAGTGGAGCCTGGCCCCGGGCGCCGGCGGACTGGGACAGATGTCGCTGGTGCCCTACGAGATCGAACGCGGTGGGATCCCGGTGCGCGACGTGGTCAGCCCCGGCTGACAGCCCGTCCCGAGGGCCCGCGAGCCAAGGACGCCGCTCGGGACGGGCGGACGACACTCCGGTGCTAGGCTGTTGTCCGTAAGGTTGGGTCCGCTCAACAGAAGAGTGCCCGCGTCGTAGCAGTTGCCATCGCAACATCCACGCTCGCAGCACCGGTAAACGTCGGAGGAACAATGGCTACTGGAACCGTGAAATGGTTCAGTGACGACAAGGGCTTCGGGTTCATCACGCCCGATGATCAATCAAAGGACTTGTTCGTCCATCACACTTCGATCGTCGGCAACGGCTATCGCTCGCTCGCCGAGGGCGCGAGAGTGTCGTACAACTCCGAGCGCAGCACCAAGGGCCCCAAGGCCATCGACGTCGAGCTCGTCTGACCCGCTCGCCCACCGATCAGGTGGGCGCGCTGATCGATGACGAGATCAGGGCAGCCGGCGCCGCCCGATAGTCGCTCACGGTTTGGAGTGGCGCAGCGCCGGCTGTCGCATTCGCCGGATGTCGGACTATTCAGTGCGTTTCGCCGTCGCGCGTGCTCAGCGACTTGGCGGTGCTGTCGATGACCCTACGGATGAAGTCGTACTGAGTGCGGACGAGGCGGTCGGCCATCTCCAACCCGGAGTCGAGCACGTCCTGCCGCCTGGACGCGCCGTCGCCGTGACGAGGGAGCGTCCGGTCGACGCTTTCGGCAAATCTGCGCACCGCGTCGATCGCAGCCAGCTGACCGGCCTCGACTGACTTGAGCACGTCGTCGGACAGGTTTGCGGTGCGGTCGACGACCTGATCGCGACGCGCGGTATGGGACGCTCGCCTCCGATTGGTTGTCGTGCTCTTTGCGACAGGTCTACGCTTGGTAGCTGTGCCAGGCATTGCGACGCTCCTTCCAGAACGTATGTTCGTATACGTGGAACCTACGCCTCGAGACGCGAGCTGTCATCAGTAAACACACGCTGACCCGGTCCGTAGGATCCACATGACCGCCGAGAGCTCGGACGGTTCGGCGACGCGCGATCTGGCGGTTTCGCTGAACGACCACGCTCTCGCCTTGCACGCCGCGGGACGGCGCGACGAGGCGCTGGCGGCAGCTGAGCGTGCGGTCGCGGCGTATCGGCAACTGTCGGCGTCTGATCCAGCGGCTCACGAGGCCGGTCTGGCGGTTGCGCTCAACAACCTGATGATGTGCCTTCGCACTGCGGGTCGTCGCGCACAGGCACTGGAGGCAATCGAAGAAGCCGTGGCCGTGGCCCGCCGTCTGCCGACCGCCGACCTCTCGAAAAGCGAGGAGATTCTCGCGACGTCGCTGAACAACCTCGCTAGCCGACTGAGCGATTGTGGTCGGCGTGGGGCTGCGCTGGCGGCGATCGAGGAAGCGGTCCGCGTCCGCCGCCGCCTGGCGGCGTCCGACGCGGCCCACGAGCCCGACCTGGCGAGAGTGCTGAACAATTGCTCGGTGCAACTCAGCGAGGCTGGTCGCTGCGAGGGTGCGCTGGCCGCGATCCAAGCAGCGGTCGGTCTGATCAGCCCGTTGTCCGCCGCCGATTCGTCAGCCCACGAGCCGATGCTCGCGACGCTGCTGGTCAACCTCTCAAACCGCCTCGGCGACGTCGGCCGCCACGAGGAGGCCCTGACTGCGATCGAAGACGCGGTCGCCGGGCGTCGGCGGCTCGCGGCAGCAGAGCGGGCCCACGAGCCCGACCTCGCGATGTCGCTGCAGATCCTTGCCGCCCGCCTGAGCCAGGTCGACCGACACGACGACGCTCACCGTGCTCGGCTCGAAGCGACAGAGCTCCTGGAGCGACGGTTGTTGCTAGCCGAGCCGGCGCTGACGCTCGCGCCGAGCCGCCGCTGCACAGATTCAGGCGAGTAGGCCCGTCGAAGCAAACGCCCGCGATCGGAGTACAGTTGGTGGGGGAGGCTGGCTCTGCGGCCAAGATTCTCACACCGGGCCCGCTGGTGTACAACGCACTGGGGTTCTCGCCCTCTTCCTTGTGCGCGTCCCAACAGAGGGGTGGGGAGCGGAGACTATGACGCGCACTGAGCGGTGGCGCACTTTGTCAAATGGCCAGGCTGGCTTTCGGTGACGGGCGATCGCTGGACGGCGAGCGGCGCGAGCTGAACTCGAACGCGATCACTGATGTCAGAAGCTGAGCTTGGAGAGCTTGAAGAGGTCAAGGGCCTGATTGCTCGCGGGCTGCAGATCGGCGTGATCACATACGCCGATCTCGCCACCGTGACGGCCGAGCTCGGCTTCGAGGACGGCGAGGTCGAGGAGCTGCATGTACTGCTGGAGCGATGCGAGATCGAGCTGGTCGAGGAGATCGACCCGGCGGCCGCCGGACCGACCATCGACCGCGTGCCCGAGCAGCGCTCGCGCCGCAGAGCTGGGCTGGAGTTCGAGCCCGAAGCGACGACCGACGGTCTGCAGTTGTTCATGAAGGGCATCGGCAAGGTCCGGCTGCTGAGCGCCCACGAGGAGGTCGCGCTCGCGAGACGGATCGAGCGCGGCTCGTTTGAGGCCAAGCAGAAGATGGTTGAGTCCAACCTGCGGCTGGTGGTCTCGATCGCGAAGAAATACCGCAACCAGGGGCTGCCGTTTCTCGACCTGATCCAGGAGGGCACGGTCGGCCTGATCCGGGCGGTGGAGAAGTACGACTACCGCAGGGGGTTCAAGTTCTCGACCTACGCGACGTGGTGGATCCGCCAGGCGATCGCCCGCTCGCTGGCGGACAAGGCGCGGACGATCAGGATCCCGGTCCACGTCGTCGAGAAGCTCAACAAGATCGGTCGCGCCGAGCGCAAGCTGGCGACCGGACTCGGCCGCGAGCCGACGACCGACGAGATCGCCGACGTGACCGGCATCGAGCCCGAGGAGGTCGAGTCGATCAAGCGCTTCGCCCGCGCGCCAGTCTCGCTGCAGAGGCCGGTCGGCGACGAGGAGGACGCTGAGTTAGGGCAATTGATCGCCGACGAGCAAGCCGAGTCTCCCCACGAGCGCGCCGTGGAGCTGCTCGCCAAGGAGGCGTTGCGCGAGGCGCTCGAGAACCTCAGCTACCGCGAGCGGCGCGTGCTCGAGCTGCGCTACGGCCTCGGCGGCCAGGAGCCGCGCACGCTCGGCGACGTCGGCCGCGCTTTCAACATCAGTCGCGAGCGGATCCGCCAGATCGAGACCCAGGCGCTGAAGAAGCTTCAAAACCTGCGCGAGGCCCAGCAACTGCGCGACCACGTCGAGGTCGCCCTCGGTGATCGCGCGCCGCACGCCCGAGCCCCGAGCCTCGACCGCTAGAGGCCCGCGGCGATCTGATTGCGGCGGTGAGCGGCGAGTTGGCGTAGCGCCTCGACCTCGTCCTCGTAGGCTGCGATGATCGTGTCAGGGTCGGGGACGAGCCCCGCGTCGACCTGTAGGCCGACGGTCACGCCGCCGTTGTAGCTGAAGATGCTGATGCCCATCCCGATCGTTCCCGCAGCGGGAACCCACGGGACCACGCCGGCGATTTTGCTACCGGCGAAATAGATCGGCTCGTTTGGGCCCGGGACGTTGGTCAGCACCGCGGTGGTCTTCTGCGCGAACACGTCGAGTAGGCTTTGCTCGATCTGGTGCGGGGTCAGGCCGACCGCTTCGAGGATCGCGAACGATAGCCCACCCTCGCGTGAGTGCTTGATTTCCTGCATCCGGCGATGGACCTCGGCGAGGCGCTCGGTTGGGTCGGCGATCCCGACGGGCAGCGTCAAGTACACGAGCCCGAAGCGATTGCCCAGCTCGCGTGGGAGCGGTTCGCCCGCGGCTCGCAGGTTGTAGGGGATCATCGTGCGGATCTGATCGACGAGGCTGTCGCGGCCGAGCAGGTACTGGCGCAAGGCCCCGGTCATCGCCGCGATCAGGACGTCGTTGACGGTCGCGCCGCTTGCGTGGCCAATCGCTTTGATGCCGTCGAGCGGCATCCGTTCTGACCACGTGACGCGGCGTGAGACCCTGAGCTTGGCGTTGAGGACGGTCTTCGCGTCGGACCCGGTCAGCAGCAGCTTCGTGAGCGTAACTGCGTCGGCCGTCCCGCGCGACGCGATCCCCGGCAGCTCGGAGGTCGGGTGCGTGAGGATTTCGATGCCCTCGTGGACGCCCGCCTGGGCAAGGTGCGCGCCGGCCCTGAACGGAGCGAGCACCGACCCGAGCAGACCCCGGCCGCCGCCGTCGCGCGCCGGCGCGATGCCGGCGTCGGGGTGCGCGTCGGTCAGTGACAGCAGCACGCGCGAGAGTGCGATCCCATCGCCGATGCAGTGGTGGATGCGCGAGATCATCGCCATCCCCCCGCCGAAGCCGTCGACCAGGTACATGTCCCAGAGCGGCTTGCGGCGATCCAGCGGGCTCATGATCAGATCGCTGACGAGCTCCTCGAGCGCGCGCTTGTCACCCGGTGCCGGAACCGCACGGTGGTGGACATGAAGATCGAGGTCGAAGCTCGGATCATCCTCCCACGACGGCGACCCGATCCCGAGCCGCGGCTCGGTGACACGTTGGCGAAACCGCGGGAACGGCTCGACCAGGCGCGATCGCAGGATCTCGCGGACGCGGCCGACGTCGACGGGCTCGTCGAACCACAGCAGCGAATTGACGACCATCAAGTTCGTCGGCCGGTCCATGTGCAGCCAGGCCGCATCGACATTACTCATTCGCTGCCCACTCATCACGGCTCCCTGTTGTATCCCGGGTGACACTTCCACGCTACGGTGCCCCACCTCCCGGGCGCATCGGGACCTACCCGCGGCGCGGGTCCGTAGAAGCACGTAGCGGCGCTCGTGGCTCGGATGTGAAAGGGTGGCCAAGTCGAGCCGAGCACACCACCTAACCCTAACAGCGCGATCACGGCGTTACGCTCCCGTTACCGATCGTCGCGTAGAACTCTCCTCAGTGGAGCCCTCGCACGTGACACGCACCAGACGACGCGGTCGGCCGATCCGCGCGGTCGTGCTCGCCGCGGTCAGCTGCTGGCTGCTGTTGGCCGCGTGCGGGTCTTCGGCGAAGCCGAGCGGCGGCGCCGGCGCGAGCGCTGGGATCAAGTTCGCCGACTGCATGCGCTCGCACGGCGTCGCGAACTTCCCCGACCCGGGCGCCGGCGGCGGGATCCAGATCACCGCGGGCTCGGGGATCGACCGGCAATCCCCCGCGTTCCGCTCCGCCCAGACCGCCTGCGCCAAGCTGCTGCCGGGTGGCGGGCCCGTCGGCGGGTCGGGGTCTGAGAGCCGCAAGCTCCAGTTGGTGAAGCTCGCCGAGTGCATGCGCGCGCACGGCGTGCCGAGCTTCCCCGACCCCACGACCACGCCGCCCTCGGCGCCGCCCAGCGGCGGCGGCGTCGCGTTCGGCGCACCCGGGGCGTTTCTGTCGGTGCCACAGACGCTGATTCAGTCGCCGGCGTTCGAGCAGGCGGCGACCGACTGCGGCTTCCCCGGGACCGGTCGAAAGATCCCGAAGCCGGCGACCGCGGGCTGATGTCACGGTGACGCGCTGCGCTTGCGCACCCTTTCGCCGGTCGCGAGGAGCTCGTCACGACCGGGTTGGCCTACCGGCAAGGTGAACCGGTCAGCGTGACCGTGACCCGCCGCGCGCAGCGGACCTCGGTCTCCGACGAGGGCGCAGCGGTCGAGCGAGGAGGACCTGTCGATATCGGCGGATGAACTCGCGCCCCGGCGGCTGCTCGCCGGCGATCGAGGGCTGGATGGTGGGTGTGGCTGGGCGGCCATCGCGGCGCGACCGGCCCTGGGCGACGCCGCAGCGATGCCCGGGCGTCACTGCGGCGTCGCCCCGGGCTGTGTACACCCCAGGCCGTGCAGCCCCCACCCCCAGCACCACCCGCCAGTGGCCAGTTCGGTCACGCCGTTGACACTATTTCAGCCGGCCATCGTTAGCCCGCCACTGACGCTCAGCACTTGACCGGTGACGTAGGCGGCACGGTCGGAGGCGAAGAACAGGACGGCGTCGGCGATCTCCTCGGGCTGAGCGAGGCGCCGGAACGGGATCGCCTTCTCCAAGGTGCCGCGGAGCTTCTCGGGCACCGACTGCAGCAGCGGTGTGTCCGTCGGTCCCGGGCACACGCAGTTGACGTTGATCCGGTGGCGCGCCATCTCCCGCGCCAGTGACTTCGTGAACGCGATCACGCCGCCCTTGGCGGCGGCGTAGACCGTTTCCCCGCTGCTGCCGACGCGGCCGGCGTCGCTGGCGATGTTGACGATCCGAACATGGCCGCCGGCGGCGAGGATTGGCTGCAGGAACGCGTGACTGACCCGCACGGGCCCGATCAGGTTGATCGCGGTCAGCGTCTGCCAGAGCGTGTCGTCGTTGTCCATGAACGGCTCGATCCGGTCCCAGCCGGCCGCGTTGACCAGCACGTCGGGGATCCGGTGCGCGCTGATCACCTGATCGCGCATCGCGAGCACGGCGGCCGGGTCGGTCAGGTCGGCGACGTGCGCCGTGCTGCCGGCGCCGATCCGCTCGGCGGTCGCGCGCACGCCGTCGGCGTCGCGGTCGACCGCGGCGATCGCCGCGCCGGCCTGCGCGAATGTCAGGGCGACCGCGCGCCCGATGCCCGACGCTGCACCGGTGACGACGGCGACGCGGCCGCCGAGATCGATCGTGATGCTCATCGCGTGAACTGGGCAAAGTCCGGCTCGCGCTTCTCGGTGAAGGCGATCACGCCCTCGCGCCCTTCGGGGGTGTCAACGAACAGGTCGAGGCCGGCGTCCGCGATGTTGCTGAGCCCGCCCTGGTGATCGGTGTCGGCGTTGAAGGAATGCTTGAGGAACTTGATCGCGGTCGGGCTCATGGTCGCGATCTCTGCCGCCCAGCGCTTGGCCTCAGGTAACAGCTCCTGCTGCGGGACGACGGCGTTGACGAGTCCCCAGCGCTCGGCGGTCGCTGCGTCGTACTGGCGGCACAGGTACCAGATCTCACGGGCACGTTTCTCGCCGACGACACGCGCCAGGAACGCGGTGCCAAAGCCGGCGTCAAAGGAGCCGACGCGCGGGCCGACTTGGCCGAAGCGTGCAGTCTCGCTCGCGATCGACAGGTCGCAGATTACGTGCAGGACGTGGCCGCCGCCGATCGCGACGCCGTTGACCGCCGCGATCACCGGCTTGGGAACGTCGCGGATCAGCTTGTGCAGGTAGTTGATCTCCCACAGCCCGCTCTTGCTCGGCCCATAGTCGCCGGTCTCGGCGCGCTGCTTGACATCGCCGCCGCTGCAGAACGCCTTGTCGCCCTCGCCGGTGAGGATCATGCACCGCACCGAGCTGTCGGCCCAGGCGGTGCGGAAGGCCGCGATCAGTTCCTCGACCGTTTGCCCCCGGAACGCGTTGTAGCGCTCCGGCCGGGCGATCGTGATGACGGCCGTGGGCCCGTCGAGCTCGTAGCTGATGTCCTCGTAACTGGTGCTCATAGGGGCGAACGTACCAGATGATTCGACCAAACGGTCGATTCCTCGCCTCGCAATACGAACAACCGATCTCAGGGTTGGCAGTCTGTAAGCTGATTGCCAATGGAGCTCACCGCCTCGGACGACGGACAGCAGCCGGTCAGCCGGCTCTCACGCCGGCGCAACCGGCGCAAGGCGCAGATCGTGCGCGTTGCGATCGAGATGCTCGCCACGAGCGGCTACCAGGGCATGAGCCTGGAGGGCGTCGCCGAACGCACGGACATCGCAAAGGCGACGCTGTACCACTATTTCTCGAGCAAGGACGAGCTCGTGGCCGAGGCGCTCGAGGCGCTCGCCACCGCCGTGCTCGACCGGCTAATCGCGGTGCGCGACGCCGCGGGATCACGGTCACGCCGCGAGTGCCTGCGGGTGCTCGTGCGCGAGCAGTTGCAAGTTCTCACCGTCGAGTTCCCCGAGGTCGGCTCGATCTTCTCCTCGCAGAGCACGTGGCCCAGCGTGCACGACGAGGCGCGCAAGTCGATGCGCCGCCGCCACGACGCGATCTTCCGCGAGATCGTCGACGCCGGCGTCGACGCGGGCGAGTTCGACTGCGACGACGTCGACGTCGCGCTCCAGTGCCATCACGCAGTGATGAACAGCGTCTCGCTGTGGATCGGCCGGAGCGGCGATCCCGCCGAGCGCGCGGCTGCGATCGAGGCGGTCGTCCGCGCCGTGATGCGGATCTTCACCACCACCAACGAGAACTGAAGCGAGGCGACCAAGCGTCTATGACCGACACCCGCCCTGTGCCCGACAAGCCGACGATCGGCATCTCCACGTTCGTCCCGTCGTTGGCCACGACGGTCGAGGTCGCGCGCGCGGCTGACGCCGCCGGGCTCGACGCCGCCTGGACCGGCGAGTTCAACGATCGCTCGGCGATCGTCGCCCTCGCGGCGATGGCCGGTCACACCAGCAGGTGCCGGATCGGCAGTTCGATCGCGTACGCGGTCGGCCGCTCGCCGCTGATCCTCGCCAACGAGGCGCGTGGCATCGACGAGCTCAGCGGCGGGCGCCTCGTGCTCGGGCTGGGCACCGGCACCAAGGGCATGCAGAAAGGTTGGCACGGCGAACGTGACCCCGAGGCTCCCGCCAAGCGCCTCGAGGAACTGGTCCCGCTGTTGCGCAAGCTCTGGAAGCTCAACGAGGGGCCGGTCAAGCACGAGGGTCGCTTCTACTCGATCGACCTCACGGCCACCGCGGAAGTTCCACCGCCGACGCGCGAGCAGATCCCGGTGATGACCGCCGGTGTCAACCAACGCATGATCGAGACCGCCGGCCGGGTGTCCGACGGTCTCATCTGTCACCCCAACTTCACTACCCGATACCTGGACGAAGTAGTCCGGCCGGCGATCGCCCGCGGTGCGGACCGCAATGGGCGAGACCCGCAAGCGGTGCAGATCGTCGGCATGCTGATGTGCTCCGTCAACGACGACGAACAGCTCGCGCGCCGCGAGGTCGCGGCCCAGATCGCGTTCTATACCGCGCCGAAGGCGTACACGCCAATGCTCGAGGTCAGCGGCTTTGGCACCGAGGCCGAGCAGGTGCGCGTGGCGTTCGCCGCGCGCGACCACGCCGGCATGATCGCCGCCGTCAGTGACGAGATGCTCGACGCGATCGCCGTCGCCGGCACTGCCGAGCAAGTCCGCGCCGGCGTCCAACGCCGCGCCGGCGACTTCGACCACGTGGCGCTCTACTCTCCGAGCTTCACGATGACCCCACAACGCGTCCGACAGAACCTGCTCGACCTCGTCTCCGTCGGCGCAGCCGTGAGCGTCGTCGGGACGTGACAGACGGCTGGCGCTAGCCGCGGCCAGAGGAGGACTGCAGGGCGACGATCCGGTCGCGGATCGTCTTGCGGTTGCGGTTGCTCTGCTCGTAGGCGAGGACCGCTGACAGCTCCGCGGCGGAGAGGCCGGACAGCCGTTTGGTGATCACGGCCGCGCTGAGATCGTCATAGCCGGCGATCGGCATCGCCGGTGGCGGCTCCGGCGCCGACGGCTGCGCCGCGCGTCCGCGTCCCGCACGCTTTGCGCCGGCCGCCGGCGCACCGGCGGCGCCACCGGTCCGTCGGCCGGGTCCGCGGGGCCGCCCTTGCGCGGGTGGCGAAGGCGTGACACTCGCGTCGGCTGGGACCGGCTCGTAGTCAGCCGACACCGACGGCACTACGTCCGGCTCGGCCCCCGAGGGTTCGCCGGCGCCGACGGGCTCTGCGGCAGCGGAGGGCGCCGGGGCGGCGGACGGCTCCGGAGCAACCGCAGGCTCTGGGGCAGCCGAAGGCTCGCCGGCGTCCGAAGCCTCGTCAGCCCCCGCGAGCCGGACTGCTTTCCTGATCGCCTGCAGCGCATCGCCATAGGCCTGCTCACCTTCCAGCGGCTGCGACGCGCGGCCTGCGCTCGCGCGAGCGGCGGCGGCCGAGATCGCGAGGCCGGCCGCCAGCTCCTCGGCCTGGTCAGGCGTCAGCGAGCGCCCGGGGAACGTGTCGCTGCCGTCCTCGTTGACGAGACCAAGTGCAACGACTGCGACGCCGGTGGCGTCGAACGCATGATCGACGACGATCAGCTCGTTGGCGTGTTCGGTTCGCAGCGTGGTTGACATGAAGCGTCGCGATCGAGTAGTGAGCCGACGCGCGGCCCGGAACGAGACGCGAAGATTACGCTACCGGCGCAGACCGCGCATCGGTGCCGAGATCAGTTTCAACGACGTGAACGCCATCTTCCGTAGCTGTCGCGCTGAATCCTCGCTCGCCCGCTCCGAGGCGAGGTCGGCCGGCGCTGTGACGGGTGGGTGCCGTGACGGTGCAACGGATCCGCGCCGCTGAGCTCGACGACCTGCCGGCGCTGCGACGCGTGTACCGGAGCTCCTCGTTGTCGGTCGAGCGCTTCCGCGAGATCCTGCTCGCCAACCCCGAGACGCTCGAGCTGTCCGGCCAGGCGGTGATCGAGGGCAGGACTCGGGTCGCGGTGGGGACAAACGGCGAGATCCTTGGCTTTATCACCGGGCTGTCGCTCCGCGAATCGGTGCTCGAGCTCGAGGACCTGTTCGTCGATCCCCGGTGGATGCGTCGGGGAGTCGCCCGCCGGCTGGTGGAGGACCTCGCCGCGGCTGCAAGGCGCGATCGCGTGACCGTGATCGAGGTGACGGCCAACCCCGCCGCGGTCGCGTTCTACCGCAGCGTGGGCTTTGTGCACTTGCACGACACCGAGACCCGGTTCGGGCCGGCGCCGCGCATGCAGCTGCTGCTGGCGCCCGCGCCTGCAGCCCCCCGATCGTCAGCGGTCAGCCGCTTCCCGCGTTCGCGCCGAGGCTGTTGAGCCAGGCGCGCATCGACTGACCGGCGGGGGTCGCCTCGCCCTCCTCATAGCCCGTCGTGGCGCGGGCGAGCGTGACCCCGTCGAGCGTCGACCAGCCGTATTCGATCGCGGTCCCGGAAGCGGCGTAGCGCGCGACCGCCTGACCCTGCTGCAGGATCCTGCCGGCGGGCGCGATGTCGGTGATCTGCTCGGCGACGTATTGCACCTTGCCTGCGTCGGGCCCGTTGAGCAGCTCGAAGTAGACCAGCGGCTGGCCGGCGTACCAGTTGGGGATGATCGCCAGCACCTTGACCGTGCACGGCGCGAGGATCGGCGCTCCGACCGGCAGGCTCGCGTCGACCCCCTGGTCCGTGCGTCCCCAGACCGTCACGTACTGCAGCGGATCGATGTACTTTGCGCTGGTCACGGGCGCCGCGATCAGCTCCAGCCGCAACTCGGCCTTGACCGTTGCCAGCGATGGCGCGTGGGCGTTGACATCGCCGACGGGGGCGCTTGCGGTGACCGCCGCCGCCTGGACGCCCGCGGCCGGCTCGACCACCTGCGGCTTGCTCTGCGGGACCGACGCGACCGGCGTCTTGGGGAGCGATTGCGTCGCGCCGCACCCGGCAACGGCGAGCGCGATGATCGCGAGCGCGGCTGCGCGGTGCATCACGCGCAGCGCGCCCCGATCAGCCGCTGCGCGACATCGAGCAGATCGTCGGGGTCCCATGGCTTGACCATGAACGCGTCGGCGCCCAGCTCCAGCGCTCGCTGACGGACAGCGGGCGCGTCATCTCCGGACAGCACGATGATCGCGGGGCGCTGCTCGCCGTCCAGCTTGCCGACGGCGCGCAGCGCGTGAAAGCGCTCGCATGGCTTCATGTTCGCATCGATGATCGCCAGCTGCACCTGCTCGCGCGCGACAGACTGCCGAACCTCGTTGGCGGCCGTCTCAACCGCCACGGCGTAGCCCGCGTCCTCGAATGTCCTTCGCAGCAAGCGCACGATCAGCGGATGGTCGTCGGCGACCAGCACCCGCCGGCGATCGCCGCCGTTCACAGCGGTGCCGGTGCCCGGGTCGGGAGCGTGACCGCGAACGTCGAGCCCGTTCCCGGCTCGCTGTCCACGTCGATCCGGCCGCCGAGCTTCTCGACCAGACGGCGAACCAGCGCCAAGCCAAGGCCTGAGCCCGCCGGGCGATCGTCCTGGGCGGCGTCGACCTGCTCCCACTCCTGAAACAGCCGTTCGAGCTGCTCCGCAGCGATCCCGATGCCGGTGTCGGCGACTACGAACCGCACGCCGCCGCCGGCGCCGCGGCCGGCGCTGACGCGGACCTCGCCGGCGTCGGTGAACTTCAGCGCGTTGGCGATCAGGTTGCGCAGGATGTGTCCGAGCAGCGCTCGATCGGTGCACAGCGCGACCGCGCCGTCGGGCTGCTCGATCACCAGCTCGACGTCGTTGGAGCGCGCGAACGCGCGGAACATCGCCCGCAAGCTCGCCAGCTCACCCGCGACGTTGATCTTCTCGACGCGGATTGCGATCGCGCCCGCTTCAAGCCGTGCCGCCTCGAGCTGGCGGTTGACGACATCGATCGCCTCCGACACGGCCGCGTCGACATCGGTGAGGTCGGCGCGGGTGCGCTCGTCGACGGATGCGCTCGCGCTGAGCGCCAGGCGCAGGATGCCCTGCCCGGCCGCCAGCGGCGAACGCACCTCGTGCGCGAGCGTGTGCAGCACCTGCAGATGGTGCCGGCTTCGTTCGCGCAACGCCTCGAAGCTGCGCGTCGTCTGGGCATGCAGCGACCGGATCGAGCGGTTGGTCTCCTCGAGCTCGCGCGTACGGGCCTGCAGCTCGGCGGTGCGGTCGGCGACGCGCTGCTCCAGCTCCTCGTAGATGCGCACGTTCTCGATCGCCACCGCGGTTGAGTCGGCGAGCGCCTGCAACAGCTCGACCTCGCGCTCGTCGGGCCAGTGTCGCTTGGCCCAATAGTTGCCGATCGCGCCGACCGGATCGAGCGTCCGGATCGGGACCATCGCGAGGCTCTTGACAAACGTCGGCCGATACGCGTCGTGAGGGATCCGCGGATCGGCATAGATGTCCTCGATCACCGTCGAGCGCCGATTGAGCATCGTCCAGCCGCTGATGCAGATCTCGATCGGGAACCGCTGACCCTTCCACAGCGGTGAGATCGCGTCCTCGTCGGCGTAATAGCAGCGGTCAGCATCACGCAGCACGAACGTGGCGCCGTCAGCCCCCGTCAGGCGCCGCGCCGCCGTCCGCACGATCTCTTGCACCTCCAGCAGCGAACGCGCGAGCGACAGGCGCTGAATTGCCGCTACCAGCTCACGTGCGCGCTCGACGCGCGACAGCTCGGTGAACGTGAGCAGGCTGCGCGCTGCGCCGGCCGGCACGGCGACCGCGCTCACGCGCCAACACCCATGATTTCAGTTTCGCGAGACCCGATGCGTAATGCCAAAGTCACCGTCGACCACCCAGTACGTGCCATCGCAACACGGGTATCGGCACTGCGGCGAACAGCTTGAGGGCCGGGCTGACCAGTCCCGGCCAGGGCCGCACATCATACGAGCAGACGCGCGCCAGAGTCGTCCCGGGTGGCTTTGGCGCCGCTCGCTGACCGGCGGGGCGCGAACGCTGCGCTCACGCCGGCGGGGCGACGTTCTGCAGCCTCACCTCACCACGGGCGACGAGCTTTTCGTCCGCTGGCCGGCGGATCTCCACCAGCCACAGCTGCTGGGTGCGACCCTGCTGGATCGCGGTCGCGAGCACCCGCAGACGACCGCTGCGGTGCGGGCGCAGGAAGTTGGTCATGTTCGAGACCCCGACCGCCTGCTGGCCGCGATCCTTGACCGCCTCGAACGCGCCGGTCGTCGCGAACGTCTCGATCGCGGTCGTGTACAGGCCCCCGTGCACCAGCCCCCACGGCTGATGGTGACGCTCGTCGGCGGCGATCGAGCCGCTGACTCGGGTCGGGCCGAGCTCGTCGAACTCGATCTCGAACAGTCGCATCAGCTCGCTCAGCCCGACGTATAGAGACTCTGCATCCGGCGCGGTGCTCGCCGGCGATCCTGACCTGTTGTTGGAATCCGACATCGATGCTCCCTCGGTTGTTGGTTCTCAGACGGCCTCACGGCCTCGCGGCCTCGCGGTCACGCGGTCACGCCGTCCGACACAGTCTCACCGCCGGCAGCGACGCGCGCCGCCGGCGCCAGCGCCGGCTCGCGCCGCACGCGAGCGGCCAGCAGCCACAGCCCGATCACCCCGCCGGCGAACGCGATCGCGGCGATCACGATCCAGCCGCGCCGGTAGGCGGCCAAAGTCGCGGCCGGTGACGCGGGTGACCCGAGCACCGCGATCAGCACCGCGACGCCGACCGCAAGGCCGACCTGGCGCAGCATGTTGACGACGGCGGACCCGGTCGCGAACGCCTGCGGCGGCAGCGACGCCGCGCCGGTCGCCATCAGCGTCGGCAGCGTCAGCCCGACCCCTGCGCCGGTCAGCAGGATGCCGCCGAACATCTCGCCGAAGTAGTCGGGTCGCAGGCCGGACGCGAGCGCCCACCAGGCGGCGCCGACGGCGAAGATCGTCGAGCCGGCGGCGATCACCGCTCCGGCCCCGAAGCGCGCGATCAGCCGGCCGGCGATCAGGAACGAGAACAGCGGCACCATCATCGGGCCGGGTGCGATCGAGAGCCCGGTGACGAGCGCCGACCAGTGCCAAACGTCCTGTGCCCAGAGCACGCGTGACAGCAGCATCGCGCCGAACGCGGCCGAGAACACGAGCGCGACGATCGACGCGCCGGTGAACGGCCTGACCGCGAACAGCCCCGGCTCGATCAGCGGGTTGTCGGCGCGCGCGCAGTGCGCCGCGAACAGCCCGATCGTGACCGCGCCGAGCGCGAGGACCGCGAGCGTGCGAGCGCTCGCCCAACCCCAGCCGCCGCCGTTGACCAGGCCGAGCGTCAGCGCGCCGACCCCGGCGGTGACCAGCAATGCGCCCACCGGATCGGGCACGCGCACGGCGTGACCCGGGACGCGGGGCAGCCGCCGCCAGCCGACCACGAGCGCCACGAGCCCGATCGGCACGTTGACCAGGAACACCCAGCGCCAGCTCGCCGCCACCAGCACGCCGCCGATCACCGGTCCCAGCGCCGCCGCTACGCCGCCGACCGCCGTCCACGCGCGGACCGCGCTGTGACGCCGCTCCGGCGCCGCCGTCGCGAGCACGAGGCCGAGCGAGGTCGGCGTCAGCAGCGCCGCGCCCGCCGCCTGCACCACTCGGAACGCGACCAGCATCGCCACGCTCGTGGCGGCGCCGCAGGCGGCGGATGCGGCGACGAACACGGCGACGCCGAGCAGGAAGCCGCGCTCGCGCGGGTAGCGGTCTGCGAGCCGGCCGAACAGGACCAGCAGGGCGGCGTAGACGATCGCGTACCCGTTCAGGACCCAGGACAGGTCCCCGAGCCCGGTCGCGTGGAAGTCGCGCGCCATCTGTGGCAGCGCCACGTTGACGATGAACAGGTCGAGGCTCGCGAGCACCACGCCCGCGCACACGATCACCAGCACCAGCCGGGAGGACGCGTCGCCGCGGCGTTGCGCGGACAGGTGAAGCGATGGGTGCTGACTTATGGAGGGCATAGCCAGGCATCCTACCACGCTGACTTACAAAGTCAAAAGCCAGCTAGAATAAAGGGACAGATGCCCGATGCGATCCGCTTGACAGGCTCGTTGGACCCGCGCGAATCGTGGTCGGCCGGCGCGTGCACGATCGCGAAGGCGCTGGAGGTGCTCAGCACCCGCTCGGCGTTCCTGATCCTGCGCGAGGCCTTCTACGGGACGACGCGCTTTGACGACTTCGCCCAG
Organism: Solirubrobacteraceae bacterium; assembly: GCA_049518835.1. GTDB lineage: Bacteria > Actinomycetota > Thermoleophilia > Solirubrobacterales > Solirubrobacteraceae > Palsa-465. The sequence goes on along the minus strand of JBEKRJ010000012.1, from coordinate 2,226 downwards.
CGCGTCGGGATCAGCGAGCCCGTCACCGCCAGCCGGCTGCGCGAGCTCGTCGCGCAGGGCTTGCTCGAGCGCGTGGACTACCGCGAGCCCGGTCAGCGCACGCGTCAGCGCTACCGGCTGACCGACAAGGGGGCCGACCTGTTCCCGGTGCTGGTGGCGCTGATGCAGTGGGGCGATCGGTGGCTGGACGAGCGCGGCGGGCCCGTCGCGCTGTTGCACCGCGACTGCGGCGCCCGCGTCGGCGTCGACGTGCGCTGCGCGGCGGGGCACGAAGTCCGTCCGGGTGAGATCGACCTCGCGTCGCGCCGACGCCCGTGCCCGACGTAGACTCGCGTCCATCGAGTTCGGGATCGGATATTCCCGTCGGCAGGCCTGCCGCGGGTCGAGCAGGCGCTGGAGCGCTGGGAGTCGGCGATCGCGCAGCTGACCGGCGAGGTGTGACCACCCCAGCAGCTCGATCGCCCGCTGCGCTTCGCGGTCGGCGCGACCGCCGACGCGGCCGGCCGGCCGGCAACCGGGCCCTAAAGCTCGTCTTCGCTGATCGCCCCGAGCTCGAACGCCCGCTCGACCAGCCGCGCGCGCTTCTCGTTGCGCGGCAGGTCCTCGATCCCGAACTTCGAGAACAACGCGCGCATGATCGACTTGACGCCGTTGACGGTCATCACCACCTCCGCCGCGACCTGCTTGTTGCTGGCGGGGGTGGCGAACCGGGACGACCCCTTGCACGGCCGCGCGAGGGCGACCAGCACCGCGCGCTGCGTGTCGCCGAGCCGCGGCACGGAGCGCAACTGCTCGGGCACGAACGTCGTGCGCGACGTTCCGCTCACCGGCGAGCAGAACACGATCACGGTCGTCCCGACCCGCAGCTCGTCGCGGTCGTGCAGCCGCCGGCGGCCGCGCACCTGGACGCCGTTGACGAATGTGCCGTTGCTCGACAGGCCGTCGTCGCTGACGGTCCATTCATCGCCGATCCGCTCGAGCTCGGCGTGCACCCTTGACACCTGCGGGTCCCACTGCAGCGACACGTCGCACGTCTCGCGTCGGCCGACGGTCAGGCGCTCGCGATCCTCGCCCAAGTGGACGATTCGCTGTGCGTTCTCGCCGTCGCGAAGCACGAGGAACGGGATGTCGAGGGCGGCGGCCTCGAGTTGCGCCTTGAGCTCGACGGCGGTAGCGCGATAGGGAGCGACTGGCGAGGCCGGGTCCATTCCCCATATCCTTGCGTACATCGCGCCCGCCACTCAAGTTGGCGCGTCGCTCCGTCGCAGACATAACTCCCGATCAAGCGGGTAGGTGGGCTGTGACAACCCGGAGAGAGAGACGATGACTGACACCCAGCGCGAGGTCGCGACGCTCAGCGAGCTGCTTGCCGATCTGCCGCGCAACTGGGGGCGGTGGGGTGACGAGGACGAGATCGGGTGCCTGAACTATCAGACCCCCGCGGAGGTGCTGCGCGGCGTACGCGAGGTCAAGTCGGGGAAGGTGTTCACGCTCGGCCTGCCGATCGGCAGTCCGGGTGGCGATCCCGGTGGCCGGGTCGGTCGGGCGCCGGGGCTGGTGTTCAGCCCCGAGCTCGTGCGCTGGTTTCACGAGCGCGAGATCGTGTCGCTGTCGACCGACACGATCGCCAACGAGGTGACGTTCGATCCCGAGACCGGGATCGTGCTGCCGTTGCACGCGGCGCTGATGCGCAACCTCGGGGTGCTGTTCTCGGAGATCCTGTGGTTCGAGGAGCTGGCCGAGGACTGCGTCGGCGATCGGCAGTGGTCGTTCCTGTACAGCGCCGGCGCCGATTCACGTCGTCGGCGGGACCGGTTCGCCGGTCAACCCCGTCGTCGTGAAATAGCGCAGGAGGATCAAATGAGCATCTACGACGAGCGACCGTGGCGCAAGCACTACGCCAACGGCCTGCCGCACGACATCGAGCCCGAGCACGAAAGCATGCTGGCGGCGTTCAGGCACACGGCGCAGCGAATCCCGGACAAGCCGGCGCTGATCTACTTCGAGCGGCCGATCAGCTATCGGGAGCTCGACGAGCTCAGCGATGCGCTCGCGGCAGGCTTGGCAGCGGAGGGCGTGACGGCGGGCGATCGCGTCGCGGTCTACCTGCAGAACGTGCCGCAGTTCCCGATCGCGATGCTGGCGGCTTGGAAGGCCGGCGCGATCGTCGTCTCCGCCAGCCCGATGCTGCGCCACAAGGAGCTCACCGCGCTACTCAGCGACTCG